>CAMWJQ010000132.1 GCA_947174615.1 uncultured Lachnospiraceae bacterium | reverse complement strand
GCGCTGACAGCAGGAAGGAGGAGAATGTCTTTGACTTTGGCAGCTGTGGGATCAGCAGCTGCGGGAGAAGCTGCAAAGAATGCATGTCGCTGGCAGACAAGTGGATAAACACCAGCGGCAGTTCATGGAAACTAGAAAAATTAAACGGAGATACCGCCCTGACGATGGACAGTATCCTGCTGTGCCGCAAAGGCGGCGTCATTGTGCCCGAGACCTCAGGGCAGGGAGACGTGCGCAAGATCGACTGGAAACAGCTGATGGCGCGCTATCCGATCATTGGATTTGCAGCGATGCTTGGGAAAATAGGCTGCTCCGTGTTTGGCTTTGACCCAGTGAATCTAAACACAGGAAACTTTATCTATGAGAAAGAGGATCTGGTCATACACGGCATCACCACGCTGTCTTTCCACATCACCTATAATTCCATGGAGGAGTACAGCGGCGGTGCGCTGGGGGAAGGCTGGCATCATAATTATGAGATTGCGGTTGATAACAAAGGGGACGGGATGCTGGATCTGCATCTTGGAGACGGGCGCGTCGTGCCATACCGCAGGAGCATCGGCAATCTTTACATGCCGCTTTTTAAAGGCATCGGATTGATCAAGCAGGAACCGGACGAATACCATTACGCAGCAGGGCAGGGGATGGAATACATCTTTGACAAAGAAGGCAGGCTTCTGACAAGGAAAGACAGGAACGGAAATACAGACCGCTTTGTATACAACAGCAGCGGGCAGCTCTGTGAAGCAAGGGGCGCAAACGGAGGCATCCTGTATTACCGATACAATAAAGAGGGAAATCTGTACCATGTCAGCGACCATACCGGGAGGGAGGTATGCCTGCGCTACAGCTATCGTGTACTGCAGCAGTATATCAATCCGTCAGGGCAGGCATACACCTACCAGTACAATGAAAACCTGCGTCTGGAAAGCGTGACCACGCCAAGAGGCATCGAGGGCGTCAGGAATGTCTATGACGGCGCAAACAGGGTCATAAGCCAGACGCTTCCTGACGGGGGCACAGCGGAATTTCTCTATGATGATGAGGGAAGATGCACATACGCAAAAGACCAGAACGGATACATCACTTCCTACGAGAGCGATGACAAATTCCGCAATATCCGTACCATCTATAAAGACGGCGAAGAGCGCTATGCGTACAATGACAACGACCAGAGAACCTTATATGTCGATAAAAACGGCAATAAGACCCAGTACAGCTATGATGACAAAGGTAATTTAATTAAAATTCAGGATGCGCTCGGCATACAGAAAAATTTTACATACAATGCAGAAGGGAAACTGCTCACAGCCAGTATCGAGGGAGATCAGTTTCTGGAAAATACCTATGATAAGGACGGACATCTGATCAAGACAACAGATGCATTAGGGCGCAGCCGCAGGACGGTCTATGATAAAAAAGGACTGCCTGTACAGATCATTCTGCCTGACGGGAGCAGCATAAAACTCACCCATGATGAAAGAGGCAATATCAGCAGCATCACAAATACAGACCAGTCCGCCATCCTGTATGGATATGATGCGCTCAACCGCGTCATTCAGGTCACAGACAGTGAGGGAAATCAAGTAAGTTACCAGTATGACGAAAGGGATCATCTGCTGTCTGAGACAAATCCCGAAGGCGCTGTCAGAAGCTATGTCTATGATGCCAGCGGAAGACCCATACGGACGACAGACTTTGACGGCGGCGTCATGCTGACAGCCTACAACGTGGTTGGAAAACCAGAGAAAATCACCGATAAAGAAGGCAATGAGACAAAAATAAGCTATGATCCGGCAGGGAACATATCGGAGGAGGTATCCCCTTTGGGTACAGTGTCTGTATACCAGTATGACCGCAATAACCGTCTGATACAGGCAAAGCAGACAGCGCCGCAGCAGGAAGAAGCTGCAGAAAGGGTGGTGGATTACACCTATGACCCCACCGGAAACCTGCTGAGGGCACAGACAGGAGACGGAAAAGAGGTCATGTCTGTGGTTTCGTATGAGTATGATGCCTTAAACCGGGTCACTGCCGTAATCAGCCCTGCCGGTGGGAGAACGGTCTATGCGTATGATAAAAAAACCGGAAAAATCAGCAGCATCACGGATGCAATAGGAAACCAGCGGACTTTCTGTTATAATATTATGGGGGAACTGACAGAAGAGACAGACATCCACGGAAACACCACCAGATATGAGTACAATGCATTAGGCAGACCCACCATTATCACAGACGGTGCAGGCAGGATAACAAAACATACCTATCTCCCCGGCGGCAGGCTGGAAAAGACGGAATATCCAGACGGCACATACATATCCTATGAATATGACAGCATCGGCAGGCTGAAAAAGAAAACAGACCAGAGCAGACGCAGCATAACCTACACTTATGACTGTATGGGCAGGATTTTGACCGTCTCAGGCAGTGCAGGTCAGGAAAAATCCTACACCTATGATGCTATGGGCAATGTCACTTCCGTCACAGATGCAGACGGGAATGTGACAAAATATGCCTACACGTTAAACGGCAGATTAAAAGAGGTAACAGACGCACACGGCAATAAAACGGAGTATGCCTATGACAAGGCGGACCGCCTGGTTTACATCTGCCAGCATGGACAGTCGGGCGAGGCGGACCGAACGACAGCGTATGAAAGAGATGCCTTTGGACAGGTCGTATGTATCCGTGACGCATCAGGCGGCGAGGAGCATTTCTGCTATGACGCACTGGGCAGACTGACAGAAAAGACCGACAGGGAAGGGCTGGTAACAGCATATACCTATACCGCAGACGGCAGACCGGAAAGCATCCTGTATGGCGACGGAAGGAGTGCGCAGATGGAATACACCCCGCTGCGGCAGCTCGCAGCCGTGAAGGACTGGCTGGGAGAGACCAGAATAGAGCGCAGCAGGCAGGGGCGTCCGGTCAGCATCACAGACCACAATGGAAGGACAGTGCGCTATGAGTGGGGCAGCATGGGGCAGCGTCAGGGAATGATCTATCCAGACGGCACAAAAATCAGCTGGAAATACGACAGCCTCCTGCGTCCAGTGCAGATGAACCGCACTGCGGAAGGGCGCGATCCGCTCTGGACACAATACCTGTACGACGGACAGGGACGCCTCTCGGAAAAGAGAACCTCCGGCGGCTATACTACCAGATGGCAGTATGATGAAACCGGTCTGCTGGGAGAACTGTTACACGCAGATGCATCCGGCATCCTTGACCGCTGCCAATATACCTATGATACGGCAGGCAATAAAACAACCATTAATAAAGAAAGGAGAGGGTTTCCAGAAGAAAGCGACAGCTACCAGTATACCTATGACGGTCTGCACAGGCTGACAGGCGTTGAAAAAGATGGAAAGCCGATGCGCAGCTACCAGTATGATACATTTGGGAATCGTATCGTCATGGAAGATTACATGAGAAGCATCATGACGGTCTCTGAATATGATGCCCTAAACCGTCTGATCAGGCAGGAAATAAGCAAAGACGCGTTCCCAGAAGATACCATACAGAAAACATACACCTATGATAAGCGTGGCAATCTGACAGGGGAATATCAGGATGGAGAGCTGCTGCACGGATATGCCTTTAACAGCATGAACCGACTGGAAAAGGCATGGGACAGTGAGGGCAGAGAGGCAGAATATTCCTATAATGCACTAGGTCAGAGAACAGGGAGAAGCACAGTCGAAGAGACAGAAGAATACCTGCTGGATCTGACAAAGCCATACCACAATCTGTTAGAACGCCAAAAGGGAAAACACAGGCAGACCTTCTACTGGGATATGAACGTGTCCGTCATGGAGGACGAGAACAGAACCATACAGTATTATTTACAGGATGAGCTGGGAAGTCCGCTGCGTGTGCTGTACAGAAGCGGCAGTGGGGAGGCTTACGGATATGATGAGTTTGGCGCGGACTTATATGACCCGGAAAAGAAACCGGGCGCAGGAAGGCAGTACAGCAGACAGGGAGAACATCAGCCGTTTGGGTTTATTGGGTACAGGTATGATGACATCAGTGGGACATACTTTGCGCAGGCGCGAGAGTATCAGCCAGGTGTGGGAAGATTTACGGCGGAGGATATCCTGCGGGGCAGAAGCACAGTACCAAAGACATTGAACCGATATGGGTACTGCTGGGGGAATCCGGCTGGATATATTGATGTAAACGGCAAAGATCCTATCACACCACAGGATATACAAAAAGGATTCTGGGAGTCACTACTCAATGCAGCAGATCAGGTAGTTGATGATTTTGCCTATCAAATGGACTGTATTGAAAATGACATCAAGGATGCTGTAAATGAAGGGTATCAGATGGTGAAAGATGGTGTACAAACGGGATTGGACTTTTTGGGTGATACAGCACATAAAGCAGCAGATTTTGCTATGGATACAGTAAATGATGGGGTACATTGGGTTCAGAATACTTTAAGCAATTATCATTTTACAATAGCTGAAGGGTTTGATGCATCATTTTCACCATCAATTTTTCAATATGATTTGATGCTTGGAGTTGCGTGTGATTCGACCGGAACGTTTGTACTTCAGGCTGTTTTCGGAGAAGCGGTGACAACTGGAACACCTTCGGCTGCTATTCAAAGATATTATAGTGTAACCAATGCTCCTAGTGTAGATGAGCTGAAAGACTTCGGAGTTAGTTTAGGGGGATCCTGTGCCATTCCGATTGAAGAGATTATTGGTGCTATAGGGGTCGATTTTAATATATTGGGCGATCCCAATAAAAAAATAAAGTATTTCGGGGAAACGGTTTCCATAGGACTTGCTTTATATCCTGGAGCGGAGGGGCATGTACAAATGTCATATACGTGGAATTCAAAACCATTTAATATATTTGATGCATGGGATAAACTATATAACAAATATTATGAACACGAAAAAGTAAATCAGTGTTATGGAGTGCAGTGATGGATGAGAAAGAACTTTTTTACGCAGGTATCTTGTTTGGCATTTTTGTTGTAATCAAACTATTGTTATTTTATTCTAAAGATGAAAGATATGTTCCAAATGACCCGGAGAAAAAAGCGTTTGGACATAAGCCAAGAATGAAGTATATCTCAGAATTGACCTGTGGACAGGTAATTGCACGGTTATGGACAGATTCATATGGACCATTTGATTGTCAATTTGGAAAAGAGGGAGACAATTATACATTTACAATTCATAAGATGATTTGCATTGGAGGTGCTCCCGGCAGGGCAAAGTATAAAGTAATTATAATGCCAGAACAGGAAGGGAGTATTGTATATTTTTTTATAACGGACTATAGAGCTAGTCAATATGCATTAGATGTATTTGCATGGGAACTAAAAAAGTTTTTGGAGAAAAAGCTGGAGGCGGTTCGGGTCGAATAAAGAAAGGCTAATGATTTTTGAGGTGAAGATTTTATGAGAAGAGTAAAATTCCAAAACTTAATGTATTTCATTTTATTGTATATATTTTCAGGTATAGTGGTTTTGCATGTTGATGCGGCAGAACTGGAGCTGGAACCTGCAACAAGCAATGTAAGTAATCCATATAAATTTAAAATTTCCTATACATGGATATCTGAGGGAGAAACGATAGAGTCCTTTGATGTATCCGAGAGTGGGCAGATTGCGATTGCTTTTACCAATAAAACAATCGGGGTGTTTGATCATGATATGAATTTTTTATACCAGATATCATTTGAGGCTACAGGTGCATCGGGTGTACTGTGGCTTGATGATAACCTGCTGTTTATAGATCTGCGTTCTAATACTGGGATTGCATGTAACCAGAATGGCTGTCCAGAGAATTACTATGAGATCACTGGTCCAAGAAATTATTTTTATAAAATTGTGCAGAACCCAACACGAAACCAAGGAAACGATCAATATTATTGTACGAATGGCAGTAATGGAAATGATTCAATAGAACGTTATAGTTACTATACAATATTGAAGCGTGTATCAGAAAAAGGTGAAGAAGAAATTTTATATGAAGTTGATACATTGTTTGATGGGGTGTTCGCAGCAAACTTGTTTAAATTTGCATATGTGGGTTTTAATTTTATAGTGCCTTCGCTCATTGTGTTTTTTATTTACAGAAATCGGGCACGAAGAAATTCATAGCATTTGAGTAGAAAAGGATTGAGATATTCTATTTGGAGGAACTAATGAAAGTTATTTGTTACAAAAAAATATATCCTTTTGAAAGAGCTGTTTTTGAACAAAAATTTATCAAAAGAACTGTCCCGTTTTATGAGCGCATAGGCAGTTTAAAACCCCTTGGCAGAAAATTAGAAGGAAGGGTGTTTAAAGGAGAGATCAAGGGAAATAAGTTTGAGATGTGCACATATCCTGATATATGGCATTTCACTACTTTGCCACGTATAAAAAAGATACCTGTCTGGATGAACCCATCCTATTTATATGGGGACATTCAGGAATCAGATGGACAGACCATAGTGAACTGTATAATAGATTTATCGACATCGCATAAAATTTTTTATCTGAGTGGCATGACTATAGACTGCTTTATTATCTTGTTATTTATTATTGCGATGTTTATGGAATTTCAGTTTGGCGGATTGATTGCAATTGTTATATGTGTGCTGGATTTTATTCGGTCAAGTTCAGCACTGTACCCTCATCAGAGTGAGCATGAAGCACTGATAAAATTCATGGAAGATTTAGAAAATTAAAACACAAAGGAGGAACGTACAAATTAAGTAATCCATATAAATTTAAAATTTCCTATACATGGATATAATTATTTAGTGCCTATGCTTATTGTGTTGCGGTTATCAGTATGATACATTTGGAAACCGTACCGTCATGGAAGACTGCACGAGAGGCATCATGACAATCTCTGAATATGATGCCCTAAACCATCTGGTCAAACAGGAAATAAGCAAAGACGCGTTCCCAGAAGATACCATACAGAAAACATACACCTATGATAAGCGTGGCAATCTGACAGGGGAATATCAGGATGGAGAGCTGCTGCACGGATATGCCTTTAACAGCATGAACCGACTGGAAAAGGCATGGGACAGTGAGGGCAGAGAGGCAGAATATTCCTATAATGCACTAGGTCAGAGAACAGGGAGAAGCACAGTCGAAGAGACAGAAGAATACCTGCTGGATCTGACAAAGCCATACCACAATCTGTTAGAACGCCAAAAGGGAAAACACAGGCAGACCTTCTACTGGGATATGAACGTGTCCGTCATGGAGGACGAGAACAGAACCATACAG
This sequence comes from uncultured Lachnospiraceae bacterium, assembly GCA_947174615.1. Classification (GTDB taxonomy): domain Bacteria; phylum Bacillota; class Clostridia; order Lachnospirales; family Lachnospiraceae; genus COE1. The sequence continues at coordinate 1,972 of CAMWJQ010000132.1, read as the reverse complement.
TATTATTTACAGGATGAGCTGGGAAGTCCGCTGCGTGTGCTGTACAGAAGCGGCAGTGGGGAGGCTTACGGATATGATGAGTTTGGCGCGGACTTATATGACCCGGAAAAGAAACCGGGCGCAGGAAGGCAGTACAGCAGACAGGGAGAACATCAGCCGTTTGGGTTTATTGGGTACAGGTATGATGACATCAGTGGGACATACTTTGCGCAGGCGCGAGAGTATCAGCCAGGTGTGGGAAGATTTACGGCGGAGGATATCCTGCGGGGCAGAAGCACAGTACCAAAGACATTGAACCGATATGGGTACTGCTGGGGGAATCCGGCTGGATATATTGATGTAAACGGCAAAGATCCTATCACACCACAGGATATACAAAAAGGATTCTGGGAGTCACTACTCAATGCAGCAGATCAGGTAGTTGATGATTTTGCCTATCAAATGGACTGTATTGAAAATGACATCAAGGATGCTGTAAATGAAGGGTATCAGATGGTGAAAGATGGTGTACAAACGGGATTGGATTTTGTGGGTGATGCTGTACATGATGGTATTGAAAATTTGAAAGATATTTGTGCTGATGCAGTGGTGGATAAAAGAGATAAATTGTCTGACAATACTGGTACAATAACAATTGATGTTTCTGCAGCTGTAAATTTATTGCTAGGTAAAAGTTCTGGATATTCTTTGTCTTTTGATTGGGAAGGAAATATATCGTTTCAGACCACTGATGCAATGCTTGGGTACAAAGATTCATCACAAATTGGATTTGTAAATGCAGGAGCAAGCATAGGACTGGCATTTACCGATGCGAAGAACGTTAAAGGATTATTAGGATATGGTGTTGATGCAGGAGTTGGTATTGGAAAATGTGGAATAGGACTTATAGGATTAAATTGGGAGGGTAAAGATATTAATGGATTTAAATTTTCGATAGGACCTGGTTATGGTATAGATGTTCATTTGGCAAAGCCATATACACAAGAATTAGGTAGAGGTAATATATTTAATTTTATTTTGAATGTATTAGGAAGGAGTGAATATGCCAATAGAAATGTATATAATGGCAGCTGTTTGTCTGCTGACTGATCTGGTATGTAGATTTATGTTGAAGAGAAATTTATATAAGTTATATATGAAAAAAGAAAATGGAAGAGTTCAGCTGGCAGAAATAAAAAAATGGAGAGCAATCTATTATACACGCCCTGTACTATATGAGGTTGTAATTCAATATATGACAGGTGGTGGAAAAAAGACCATAACTATTACAACAAGCAGTTCCTTCCTAAAAAAATATAAAAATGAAAAGAGTATACAGATTGTAACAGTACCTGGTACGAACTTTGTTTTTCTGGCAGAGGAGAAATGGAGAGTGCAGAATATAGAGTTGTGGATAGTGATATTCTTTCTTTCTATTTTTATAGTAATATTATTACTGATAGGATTTTTGCAGGCATGGTCAATGGGAATGCTGCAGGGTGCCATTTTTTTGTCTTTTCTACTCATTTACCTGAAACTGCGACATATAGTGCGTCCGCAGATGCACTATAAACACAAAACGAGAATGAAGTATGTTACAGACCTGTCATGTGAAGAGATAATAGGAAAACTCAGGCATGAAGCGTATAATGATTTTCAATTTGTGAAGGAGAAAGAGGATGTAAAAGACAATATGTATTTATTTTCTATTGATTGGAAAGCTCCATTTTATCAGGAATATTTGCGTGCAGGAGTCAGGTATCGTGTACTGGTGACGCCGTCACAGACAGGCAGTACAGTTTGGTTTTATTTATCTGAATGCAGTGATGATTATGCATTAGAGCAGTTTGCAGAAAAACTGAGAGGATTTATGGAGAAAAAAATAGGTGCATTCAGGGATGAATAGAGCAAGAATGTATGTTTAAGAAAATAGAACCAGCAGGAGATAAAATGATGAAGTCAAAGTTAAACAGAGCAGTTTGTAATATATTAT
>CAMWJQ010000131.1 GCA_947174615.1 uncultured Lachnospiraceae bacterium | reverse complement strand
AGTGGTTTTGCATGGCTTGATGCTAGTAACAGGAAGCCGAAGGCTGAACTGTTACGAACAGTTCCTAAAAAAGCGGCAGACAAGTCAATCCTGTCCGCCGCTTAGTTCACTGATGGTCAGCAAAATAGCGCCTATGATAATCCCAAAATCCGACAGATTAAACACAATCCCGCTAATCTTTGGAAAAGTGATATAATCCACTACATACTTGCGCCGGAGACGGTCATACGTGTTGCTGTAGGCACCGCCTAAGATCAGGGCAAGGCTGGTCTTTAACATCCGCTTTCCCTGCCTGCCAAGTACGGCTGCGAAAATACCTGTCACAAATGCACTGAATACTAAAGAGAGCATCGCCACAAGGCGCTGCCGTCTCTCCCCGAGATTCAACATCGCGCCGCGGTTATGATACCGCTTGAGCACAACGCCATTGAACACAGTTCTCTCCTGAAACGCTGACGCCGTATCTGTCTTCTCAATCCAACACTTTACTGCACTGTCCACCGTAAAAAGTGACATAAGTGTCATTATATATGGCATTTTCCCACATCCTTCTGCTTTGATGATAACTCCCATCTGACCTCCTTAACAGGCGTATAAATCAGGATGGTGTAATCTTTGATTTCACCCTAACTCCCATCTGACTGCTTTTGCAGGCGTTTAAATCAGGATGGTGTAATCTTTGATTTCACCCTAACACAAGCGAAGAAAAATGTCAAATATTTCCTGTTATGATTCTTGTTTATCGGTTCACAGTCCCCTGAATCACCGTGTCCACTGCGTTTGTATCATTTTTTGCTGTATTGGTATTGTCTACGCTGCTGGTCTCAGTATTGCTGTTTTCCATGCTGCTATTCTCGGTATTACTTTCGGTACTGTTGTTCATGCTGCCATTCCCTGCGCCATTTGTTCCTGTGTTGGCTCCATGATTTGTGAGGTTGCTTACGTTGAGCTTTCCATGCAGTCCTTTGTAAAAATCTTCCATGCTGTCATTAATCTTGAAATCGTTAGACTGCAGTACATTCATATACTCTGTGACAATCTTTGCCAGATTGCTGTTAGGGTTTGCCTGTACAAATTGCTGGTAATACTGCAATGCCTTCTGGTCGATTATATCATTGGCATCTCCCTTGTAATAATGCTCCACACCTTCTTCCTTATTGTATCCGCCGCTGATTGCATTGGTTGCAATCTCCTCATACATTCTTGCCGCCGCATCTGTGGATACGCTGTTTGGATATTTCTCAAGATGCTGTTCAAACAGGAGGGCACGCTCAAGCATCTCGGACAAGGTCATGTTAATCACTTTTCTATTCTCTTCGTCAGACATGAGCATGGATGGTGTGTCACCCTCAAGCCGCATCAGATCCATAAATGCAATCATATCCTCAGGCATATACTTTCTGCTGTCCTCAAGCCGCGTAAAGTCGATATTTCTGATATCATCGCCAAATCCTAAAAGACCCGTAAAAAAATTCTTCACATCACTTACTGCTGCTCCTGCAATATTCGTGTTAATGTAGTCAATAATACTGTTGGGGTCGGTATTCTCGTCGCCAATCATCGCCTCAAACTCACTGTGGTCTCCTGCTGCAGTGTCTGAGCCGCCTTCATTGCTGCCATCGGTGCCAGCCTCACTGCCGTTTCCATCATTAGACTGTGTCTGACTCTCCCCTGTGATGGGGTCCTTGTTCTCATTTCTGTTATCCTTTTTGCCGCAGGCTGACACAGAGAGTACGCAGGCAAGACACATTGTGGCAAGCGCTGCTTTTTTGACGGTTACACTTTTCTTATTCATTTTCTTTTTCATACAATTCCTCCATAAGATTACTTAGTTCTAATAGCTATTGCTTTTGTTATTCTTTCTCACTTTCGGAAAAATATGCAAACTAACAAAAAACTGCCGGAAACCGTTGTGTTGGTTTCCGGCAGTTGTCAGCTTAAATCTCTGTCTGAAATTACCGCTCGAATGTCTTTGCAATAATCTTGAAGCGCACGGTCTTTGTTCCGCCGTACTCGCCGAGTCCGTGGATTGTCATTTTTGCTGTGCCTTTCTTGATATTATTGGACCATCCGATAATCTCATATTCATTTGGTTCGAGTGCTTTACCATTGAGCGTTATTGTCGTGACCGCACTCTGATCCGGCTTAACTGCCTTTCCGGTGTACCGCTGGTCTGCTACGTTTACGACTGCCTTGGCAATGTTCTTGTCATCGGCTATTACTCTGTAATATCCATATGCTGTACCTGTATAATTGCCGGCGCCCTCAATTGTCACTCTGAGCTCCTTGCCTGTCTGTGGTGTTCCTGAGACCGCACTGCCATCTGCGTAAGTATACTCTTTTACAATAAAATCTTTATTGTTTTTCAGTTTCTTTTCATCCAGATCCGTTATAACAGGCGTTGTTTTATTATACTTTGCGGCATTTTTTGCAAGTACATCTGATACCATTACATTTTTCGACAATTGATCAATATCCTGTTTTACAATCTCAAATGTACTGCTAAATGTTCCCTTGAAATTACCTTTACCCTTGATTGTTACTGTTGCAGTTCCAACTGCCTTGTTATTCTTGTAAGAAAGTGTATAATCCTGCCCTTCCTCCAAACAAAGCATACCACTTTCTGTGATAAAGCGGGCATTCAGGCTCTTGTTGCTGAGTTTACTGCCACTCTTCATATAAGGTATTTGGTCTGTGATGACTCTGTTATTGCCAAAGGTGAACTGACTACCATTAATATCATAGGCTGTTATATTAAATGTCTTCTTGACTGTTCCAGAATATCCGTTTATTCCTGTTACAACTACGGTTGCCTTTCCAGTCTTTTTATTGTTCTGATATGTTACACGATACTGGTTCTCCTCCAAGCCTTCAACCTGTACCTTGGGTCTGATTGCCATTCCGGTGTATGGTACGCCGCTTTTTGGCACATCTACGAAAGATACTGCATTCGCTTTTAACGGTATTCCGTTAATCTTAAAGTCTACAGTCTTTTCACCTACATATTTATTTCCGATTCCTGTTATGATCACAGAAGCTGTCACTCCTGCTTCAGTATTATTCATATAAGACACTTTATAATCAATACCAGAACTCAGTTCACTGCCCTTATAGGTAACTTTTACAGCAGGCTTAACTTCCTTTCCTCCATTATACGACTGTGCTGGAATTTTCTGTACCTTCACGCTGCTCATTAAAACCTGAGTATCTTTGTCAGCCAAGACCATCTGAATTGTCTTTTGACCCGTAAAGTTGCCTACTCCTTTGATTATGACATTATAAATACCCGGGGTCTTGCCATCACTGTCTATATGTTCATATTCTGCTGTATAATCTTTATCTTTTTTCAGGGTTTTACCATTAAATTTCACGACAGGCTTCAGTGAAACCTGCTTGGTATTGTTTGCCGCAACTGCCTTGGAAAGATTCGGGATTGCAAATCCATTAATATTTACCTTATCAATCGTAAATGTTTTAGGTCGAAGATTTACATAATTCCCCTTTCCTTTAATAATTACCTTAGCTTCTCCTGCGTTTGTATTATTCTCATAAGATACTGTATAATCCTGCTTCTCTTTTAACAGCCTTGCTCCATCATATACCACAACGCCTGGCTTGTATGCTTTTCCGTTATAGGTGACATGACCCTCACGATTCTTACCATAGATTGTAAGACCGCAATCCTCTGCCCACTCCACACGAATACCTTCCTGTGGTTTCTCAAGCCTCCCATACGCACTGTTCAATCTGCCCCATGCATTTGTGATGTCATCGATGGTCGCGTCCTGTTTTGCGGCAGTATCCTTCGCCTCTGTCAGCATCTGCCAGAATCTGTTCCAGCTCTCAGCAGTATAGTCCTCCTTCTCTACTTTCTCACATTCCGCTATCAAGTCCGTTAAGTTTTTCCTGCTTTGTTCCAATATAGCAGCATCGGAGTCAATCAGGTTCAGAAGGCTGTTATATGCCTCCTTTAAACGATTTCTTGCATTGGTCAGTTCCTGTGCAGTGGCATTCTCTTTTCCTGCAGTCTCCTTTGCAGCCGCGAGTGCCTCTTGAAATTTGTTCCATGCCTCATCGTTGTACTCACCTTTTTCTATCTTCTCGCATTCTGCTATCAGAATATTCAGAGAATCTTTTGCGCTCTTAACTGGATCACTGTCGTTGACGAGAACCATCGCAGAAATCGGTGCTACTTTCACCTTTCCGTCCTCTGCATAACCAAGCGCCTCTGTGCCTGCATACTGGTCATCAATACATATACTCCAGTTTCCCTTGGCAACACCATACGCTTCATCATACAGATTAATCTCCTTTTCAGAAGGATCTGCATTAAAGATTACAATAATTCCATCCGAACTCTCATTTTGTATATCTTCCTTGCCATTGATTACAAACATCACTGCATTATCAGGAAGTGTATAACTTTTAACGTTTTTCTCTATAACAGATGCAGATGTCAGTCTCAGTGCAGCATGATTTTGTCGGAATGCAATTAATCCTTTGTAGTAATCCCGTACATTGCGGTAATCAGCTTTGTCTAAATCGGACCACTTAATACGATTTACATAGTCGGAAGAATTGTAGCTGTTGTGAATAATATTACCATTCTCATCTACTTTTGTTCTTAAAAGTTCCTCGCCTGCATGGATTAAAGGAATACCTTCTGACATCATATACACTGCTGCCGCAAGGTTATTCATCTTAATACGGTCTGCTTCCGATGCATCTTCCCTCGAAACATTCAGTTTGTCCTTCAAGGTATAATTATCATGGCAGGATGCATAGTTTATAATCTGTGTTGGATTGCTTGTCCAACCCGGAGTTGCTTTAAAGCTCTTTGCTACGTCATCTTCTCTTCCTTGTTGACCTGAGATAAATCCAATGGACTTTGCATCGAATACACTTCCTTTCAGCAAATCACGAATCGTATCGCTGAAATAAGCAAATCCCGGTGTCTGTGCTGAATTTTTCTGTGTAGCCATTGTGTATCCGTCTTTTGTCACTGATGTCTCCATATCCCAACCTTCTCCATAGAAGATTACATCAGGATGCTTCGCATGAACAGTGCTTACAACCTCATTGATTGTCTCTGTATCAATCAGACCAACAAGGTCAAAACGGAATCCATCAATATGATATTCATCTGCCCAATAGTTGACAGAATCAACAATATATTTCTTTACCATCGAACGTTCAGAAGCTGTATCATTCCCACATCCTGAACCGTTTGAATAGCTGCCGTCCTCATTTGTCCTTGAAAAATACTGTGGCACGATCTGATTAAAGCAGAAATCATCTGCACTGTATACATGGTTGTATACGACGTCCATAATTACGTTGATATTATTATCATGCAGTGTCTTGACCATCTGCTTCATCTCTTTAACGCGAACCTCTCCATTATAAGGATCTGTCGAGTATGAACCTTCTGGCACGTTATAGTTCTTAGGATCGTATCCCCAGTTATATTGAGGTTTATCAAGCTGTGTCTCATCCACTGTCGCATAATCATAAGATGGCAGCAGGTGGAGATGCGTCACGCCCAAATCAATGAGATAATCCAGTCCTGTTGTCTGTCCTGTAATCGTTTTTGTTCCTGTTTCAGTGAGTCCAAGGAACTTTCCTTTATTGCTGATTCCCGATGATGCATCGATAGAGAAATCTCTTACATGCATCTCATAAATGACAGCATCTGTATAGTTCTTGCCTTTTGTGCCACAGTCCTCTGTCCAATTCTCTGGATTTGTGGCGTCCAGATTGAGTACCATTGCACGGTTTCCGTTCACACCGGTGGTCACAGCATAAGGGTCACATGCTTCCTTGGTACTGTTGCCCATTGTCACGCTGTAGGTGTAATAAATCCCATTTAAATCTCCTGTTTTCTCTGCAGACCATACACCTTTGTCACCCTTTGTCATGTCAAGAATGTCGATACAGTCATTTGTTCCTTCTGTTCCAGATGCGTACAATTTTACCTTGACATCGTCAGCTGTTGGCGCCCACACCTTGAAGGTTGTCTTCTCACTCGTCCATGTCGCTCCGAGATCATTTCCTTCATAAGTGTACTGCTCTTCAAATTCATCTGAAGAATATGAGCTTGGCATCCGCACACCATACTCATAACCATCAAATACTACGGAGTAGGTCTTTGCTTTCGCCTCCATAGAGGTCAAATCTTCCACTGTAATCAACTCATACACATTGTCATTTACAATCACGCGTTTCAGAGGAACCTCTGCGCCGGAGGTTGTCAGAAGAAATGCTTCTTTCGCATCCCCCTCGACGGGCACACCAGTTGTCACAATGATATGTCCACTCTCAGTATCATAATCTGCGGTTAACACTTTCGCACCTGTCAGTACATCATCGCCCAGTACACGTTTTCCATTTGGCTTGCCGCCTTCAATATAAAAGTGCACTGTACCACTCAATACATCTGATAAATCGATCTTCTGGTCATTCGGATCATTCTTGTCAGCCCAGTCATTATCGCCTTCCCGCTTGCGGACAATATAATTATAGTCGCTGTTTGCACGAGCATCATCTAATTCGATAGTGACTATTTTCTCACCATTGTCATCTACAAATTCATATCCTTCTCCGCCTGCTCCGGTTCTCCATCCCCAGACATTCCAGCCTTCATAATTGCCGTCTTCTCTATGATAATGAATTTGTAATGTTATTTTATTATTGTCTGTAAAGACTTTACTTTGAAACTCTAATTTATCACTGCCAGCCGCAGCGGTCAGTGTGATCACATTTTCCTTAAAAGTATCTTCGAGCTTTAATGTCTTGTTCTTATCATCAAGTGTCGCACCGTTGACAGCAGTCATGGTATAAGTTACATCAACCTTCGTTTTCTGTCCATCTGCTGACATTTTAACGAGCTGTGACGGAAGTTCATTCTCTCTTCCTTTTATGAGCGTAAGCTGTGGTGCAATCAAGCCTTCTGTAAAGGAAGCCGGCACCAATATCACCGTACCGCCATCCTTAGCTGCGGGAATGGTAATCTCAATTTTGCCATCCTGAATTTCGTATTTCTGGTTTGCACCACTCTTTGTCTTACTATATAAATCTTCGTACGCATTTACACCGTTGTTATTTACAGGGATGGTGATGGTCTTTGCCTCGCCCTTGATATTCATTCCAATGTAAATCGTCTCGCCATTGCAGCTTCTGGATACTACATCATATCCCTCCGCGTCTGACACTGCCACAGACTGCCTGTCACCTTTTGAAAACAGATCTGTATACTGGTTTCTGATTTTCAACAGCGTGTTGTAATGGCTGTAAACACTGTTTTCACTTGTCGCTGCATTCCAGTCAAAATCATAACGGTTCGTCTGATATGGATAGTTATTCTTTCCAGTCTGTCCGATTTCTTCACCGTAGTAAATAACCGGCTGCCCCTTTGCTGTAATCTGTAAAGTCGCTGCCACAAGCGCTGCTGCGTCGGCTGCCTGCTGCTCCCACTTCTGGTTGAGTAAGTTCTGCTTAAATCCCTCCTCATCATGACTGCTCAGGAACTGTCCTGTCATATAAGTGTTGTTGAGTGTCTTATTTCTGTCTCTTAAATTATTCTCAACGGATGACAGATTTCCTTTGACGAAATCCGTTGCATAATCATTGAAATTAAAATCAAGCACAGAATCCATCTGACCGCTTCCCAGTGATCCGCCATTCCAGCTATGACCCGCTCCGTAATACTCACCAATCATCTTGAATGCTGGATTTGCTTTGGTCAGTTCATTCTTGAATGCTGACCACGTTGTGCTGTCTACATGTTTCACGGTGTCAACACGGAAATAGTCAATATCGTAATTCTTCATCCAGTCAACCTGCCACTGGACAAGCTGGTTTCTCACTGCCTCATTCTCTGTCAGGAAATCAGGCAGACCTGAGAGGGATGCCTGCTGATCACTGCCGCTCACCTGCTGGCTGTCATCGCGGATCATTTGAATCGGATTGCCCTCTGCATCTTTGAGCAATGAATTGAAATACTCTTCCTGTCCATACCCCGCATGATTCAGCACCACATCGACCATAATCTTGATGCCCTTGTCATGTGCCGCACTGATCAGTGTCTTCAATTCATCCTCTGTACCAAGCGCCGGGTCAAGTTTGGTAAAGTCGCTTGCCCAATAGCCGTGATAAGCAGCGTTGAAGGGCACATCTTCCTTGCCGTCCCCGTCTACTGTAACGCCCGAAATATTGTCAACAATGGGCGTAATCCAGATGGTATTGACGCCTAAATCTTTCAGGTAGTCAAGCTTTTGTGTGACACCTGCAAAGTCACCGCCATGATACAAACCTGCATTGTCTTTTCCAAAAGTTTCTGCGCCATTTGCGGCATTGTTGTCTGCATTGCCGTCAAAGAAACGGTCTGTCACCATGAAATAAATCACAGCTTCATCCCAGTCAAAATCATTGTCAGATTTGCTTGTGATCTCAACATTTACAGATGTTTCAATCACGTTGTTGTAAAAATCCTTCACCGTCACTGGCAGCGTATATGTTCCTGCTGCCACATTCTCTCTCACAGATAATGTTACCGCTAACAATTCCGGATCTATATACAGCTTACTGCTCATGCCAAGATCTGATGCATCCACATACGCTTCCCTGATGTGCCCCGTTACTGGGACATCGTCCACACCCGTCAATTTCAGAGAGAGCACATTATTTTGTGTATAGTTCATGGAGTCTGATAACAGGGATGCCTCTGCCTTCTCTACCTTGCCAAATGCAGGTTTTTTCTCATAAATCCCTTTTCCGTACACATACCATAACTCTGCTTTATCCCCGTCCGCAATCGTGTAGGTACGGTCTGCATCCTTTTTGGTCTTTCCTGCACGCGGTCTTCCGTTCATACCGACCTTCTTGTACGGAACCTTCACCGTCATTGTCAGCCATTTGATGCCGTTTTCCGTATCGTCAAGCATTTCTGTGAACAGATATGGCTTTCCTGTACTGCTGCTGGCATTTCCATTCCAGATGAGCAGATCAGGTTCTTCCAGTACAGGCTCTGTGACAGCCGGATTATAATAGTGGATGGTATATTCATAGGTTTTTGAAATATCTTCTCCGATGGTAAAAAGACTATTCTTTCCGCCAAAACCATCATCTGCTATCAAGTCATTGTTAGGGTCTGTTATCCAGTTCTTGCTCTCACCGACAAACTCAATGAATTTATAGGTGTAATCCCCCGGCTCCAAGCTTGTGAAGGTATAGGTTAACAGTCCGTCTGCATTCCTTGTCATCTTCGCAGCCTTCGCAGACTCAGGGTCCTCCGTCCAGCTATTCATGCTGCCTGCCACAAGCAC
>CAMWJQ010000130.1 GCA_947174615.1 uncultured Lachnospiraceae bacterium | reverse complement strand
GCGTGAAGTTGCGGGAATCTCCTGTGCAGAGTATCGGTTGAAGAACGGAGGAAATGATGAATAAGTCGGATAAAATCTATGTAGCAGGGCACAGGGGTCTCGTGGGCTCTGCTATTGTCAGAAATCTTAAAGACAAGGGATATACGAATATCGTCTGTAGAACGCACAAAGAACTGGACCTTACAAGTCAACAGGCGGTAAGAGATTTTTTCATAGAACAAAAACCAGATGTGGTGGTACTTGCGGCTGCAAAGGTTGGCGGAATCAATGCCAACAATACAGCGCCGGCAGAATTTGCCTATGAGAATATGCAAATTCAGTGCAATGTGATCAAATGCTGTCATGATTTTGGGGTAAAAAAGCTGTTGTTTCTCGGAAGCACCTGCATTTATCCTAAGATGGCGCCGCAGCCAATCCCGGAAGATGCGCTTTTGACAGGACCGCTTGAGGAGACGAACGAGGCATATGCCGTCGCAAAGATTGCCGGCTTGGAGATGTGCAAGTTCTTTAAACGGCAGTACGGAGATGATTTTATCAGCTGTATGCCAACGAATCTGTATGGACCATATGACAATTATGATTTGTCAGGCTCTCATGTTATGCCGGCGGTAATTCGAAAATTTCATGATGCGAAGATTCATAACGCGCCGAGTGTAGAGCTGTGGGGGACAGGTACACCGCTGCGCGAATTTTTGCATGTGGACGATATGGCGGATGCCTGTGTTTTTCTGCTCGAACATTATAGCGGGGAACAGCATGTGAATATCGGCACGGGCAGGGAAGTGACGATTCGGGAACTGGCGGAAATCGTCCGCCGTGTGGTTGGTTATGAAGGCGAGATTGTCTGGAATAAAGAGATGCCTGACGGGACACCGCGAAAACTGACGGATGTGACGAAACTGCACAATCTTGGATGGATGCATAAGATCGAACTTGAGGAGGGCGTACAGCTTGCCTATGACTGGTTTAAGGAAAATGTGGAGAATGCCAGACTATAAGGAACTGTGCGGAAATAGACAAGTCAAGATGTACAGGTTATTTTTGCACAGTTCCTAAGAAGATGACTGAGGAAGAAAGCAAATTAGGGTGTGATTAAATAAATATGGATGATGAGTGTTCGAGAGTGAGAGTGTTTGGGCGAACTACATACCATATGGTGAAATGCGGATTTCAGGCAAGGCAAAAAGGGTATCGGTATCTGAGGGAAGCAGTCTGTATCGCTTTTTATGAGCCTGAAGTCTTGGCCTCGGTCACAAAACGCTTGTATCCCGAAGTGGCAAAGCGTTTTGATACAACAGACAAACAGGTGGAACGTGCAATACGAAATGCGATAGAGACTGCATGGACCAATGGAGATCCAGAGACTTTGAAAAGTGTATTTGAGGAAGTATATGGCGATGGCACGACCAGACCGACGAATACAGAGGTCATAGAGAAGTTGGTGGAACATGCCGTACCAGCGTTGGAGTCATGGGATTAAAGTGGGGAATTGGAGGAAGAGACGGTTGAAGGCAGATACCAGAATTTTAAGCATTATAGTGCCATGTTATAATGAAGAGAAAAGTGTGCCTCTGTTTTATGCAGAGACTGTGAAGCAGGAGACTTTTTTTCATGAGAAGGATGTGGAGTTTGAATTTATATTTGTGGATGATGGGTCGAAGGACGGGACAGTCGATGCGGTGAGAGCGCTCCGAGAGAAGGACAATCGCGTGCATCTTGTCTCCTTTTCAAGAAATTTTGGCAAGGAAGCAGCCATTATCGCAGGGCTTGAGAAGGCGGCTGGAGATTTTACGGTGCTGATGGACGCAGACTTGCAGGACCCTCCTGCAATTCTGCCGGAGATGTACCGTTATATTGAGGAGGGATATGACTCTGTTGCGACCAGACGTGTAGACAGAAAGGGAGAGCCGCCGATTCGTTCCTTCTTTGCGAGGCGCTTTTATGGTCTGATGAGAAAAATTTCCAAGACAGAGATTGTGGACGGCGCGCGGGATTACCGCCTGATGACGAGGCAGGTGACAGATGCCATTCTGGCGATGAAGGAGTACAATCGGTTTTCAAAGGGAATTTTTGGCTGGGTTGGATTTCGGACAAAGTGGATTGAATACGAGAATGTACAGCGCGTGGCAGGGGAGACAAAATGGTCCTTCTGGAAACTGTTTGTGTACTCTCTGGACGGGATTATGGCATTTTCTACAGCGCCGCTCTCCATTGCTTCTGTCTTTGGCATTCTGTTTTGTCTGGTTGCTTTTGTGTTTATGATCTTTATCTTTGTCAGAGCGCTGATTTATGGGGACCCTGTCGCGGGATGGCCCTCGATGATGTGTATTATATCGCTGATTGGCGGGGTACAGTTGTTGTGTCTGGGGATTATGGGACAATATATGAGCAAGATGTACATGGAAGTGAAGGACAGGCCAAAGTATCTCGTGAAGGATGAATTTTAGTATGGGTGAGAGAAAGAGCGGTCTTGTGAGCGTCGTGGTGCCGGTCTACAATGCAGGGCAGTTTATCACAGAAACGATTCACTGTGTGCAGGCGCAGACCTACCGCGCGTGGGAGCTTTTGCTGGTGGATGACGGCTCATCGGACGGCAGCAGGGAGATCATTCGGGAAAAATGCGCTGAGGATGAACGGATTCGGTTGATTGTGCAGGAGGAAAACGGCGGTGCTGCGAGGGCGAGAAACCGTGGTGTGCAGGAGGCGTGCGGGCAGTATCTGTGCTTTTTGGACGCAGATGATCTCTGGCTTCCCGATAAGCTCAAGACAGAGTTGGAACAGTTTCGAAATATACAGAAAACGGTCAATCCGGGGGCTGGTTTTGTATTTATGGGATACGAGTTTGCAGACGCTTCGGGGAAAGGACTTGGAAAAGTGGTGCATGTGCCTGCGCAGATCGATTACAGGCAGGCGCTCAAAAATACCACGATTTTTACGTCTACCGTGATGATTGACAGGAACATCATACCAGATGAGGATATTTATATGCCGTGTATTGCCAGTGAGGATACAGCGACATGGTGGCAGCTTTTGAAAAAACATGGAGCGGGTTATGGTATCGACGAAAATCTGGTCAAATATAGAAGAAGTGCAGCCACATTGTCATCCAATAAGATGACTGCGGTGAGGCGGATATGGAATCTCTATCGCAGGCAGGAGCGGATGTCTGTGGCGGAAAGTGTGTACTGCATGGTTTTTTGGGCATTCAGGGCAGTCTTTCGGCGGCTTTAGAGATCTCGGTTTGGAGGCTTTTGTGTGGGACGGATAGAGTCAGTAAAGAGGACAATTATATTACAGATGTCATTGATCGGGCTTGTATTCCAGACGGTTTTATATATCTATGTCTGGCACGCAGTGTATAATGACATTATGCAGAGCGGCATGTGGAGGAGCTTTCACAGGAAGGGCTTCTGGCTTTTGGCAGCCGTTTATTTTATATTGCTGCTGTTTTTTACTGCGACGTATGGCGGGCTCAAAGTGGGCTATCTCAAGCCGATGGATGTGTTTTTTTCGCAGGTGATTTCGCTTTTGTGTGCCAATATCGTGTCGTATTTTCAGATCTCTTTGTTGTCATTGGGACTGGTCACAGCATATCCTCTGATTTTGATGATGCTTGCGCAGATTGTGGTGTCTGCGGGGTGGACTTTTGTGAGCCACAAGCTTTACCAGCGGTTTTTTCCGCCCAAGAATTTGCTGTTTATCAGCGGGGGACGACCGACGGAGGAGATCTTAAAGAAGTTTGAGACCAGAAAGGATAAATATCATATTATAAAAAGTGTGTATGAGCGTGAGGGATTTGATGCGCTGAAGGCGGAGATTGTGACCTGTTATGACGGGGTCGTGCTGTGGGATATGGATACGGTGCTGCGCAACAAGCTGTTGAAGTTTTGTTACAGCAGGGGAATCCGTGTGTATATGATGCCCAAAATCCCGGATATTATGATTCAGGGTTCGGACCAGCTCCATCTGTTTGACACGCCGATTCTCCTCACAAGGGAGTATGCGATGACCATCGAACAGCGGGTGGTAAAACGCTTGATTGACATTGTCTGTTCGATGATACTGATGCTTCTTACGGCGCCGTTTATGCTCCTCACCGCTATTGCGATCAAATGCTATGATGGCGGACCTGTACTATATAAGCAGACGCGGTGTACCCGCGATCTGAAAGAATTTCAAATCTTAAAATTTCGGAGTATGCGCACAGACGCGGAGAAAGACGGGGTGGCAAGGCTGGCAGCCAAGAATGACAGCCGCATTACGCCGATTGGCAGATTTATCAGAAAAGTGCGGATTGATGAGCTTCCGCAGCTTTTTAATATCCTGTGCGGTGAGATGTCCTTTATCGGTCCAAGACCAGAGCGCCCCGAGATCATACGGCAATATATGGAGGACATGCCGGAGTTTACCTTTCGGACGAAAGTCAAGGCAGGTCTTGCGGGATATGCACAGGTGTACGGGAAGTACAATACGACCCCGTATGATAAGTTAAAACTGGATTTGTTTTATATAGAAAATTATAGTGTGTGGCTGGATTTGAAGCTGATGCTTCTGACGCTCAAGATTCTGTTTCAGGCAGAGAGTACAGAGGGTGTAGACCAGAATCAGACGACTGCAATGAAGGACTAAAGGGGGAATTGGATGCAGCAGGGAATTGACAGCAGGGCAATGCTCACCGTGTTTCTCACCAAATTGCCAAAACTGTTTTTCTTGGCAGTGGCCGGTGCCGTTCTGGGCAGCGGTCTTTATTTGCTGATCGCACTGGAGGCATCAAAAAACGCCTGTTATGTATCGGAGACAGAGTACTATATCGAGTTTGATGAGAAACGATACAACGCGAGGGATTATTACAATGCATTTACATGGAATGATGCGATCAAGGGGGATGAGCTCCTTGGCAGGGCGATGGAACGATTGGGCAGCGGCTATGACAGAGAACAGGTAGAAACAATGATAACAGCTGCTATATTATCAGATGTACGCTATCTGACAATTACCATTCGGGGACGAGATGCCGCGCAGGTGGAGGCTGTCAAAGATGCACTTGGGCAGACGCTGGAGGAATTTGGCGCACTCAAAGATGAGTTTGAGTCGATTTATAAGATAAGAGATCGGGAGATTGCGCTGGAGAAAATCCCGTACTTTGGATGGCGGGCTGCAGTGCTTGGCGCGGTCATCGCGGCAGCGCTAGGCGCTTTTGCAGCGGCGTTTCGATTCTGTCTGGGGTCTGTATTTTATACGAAGCGTGATATCACGGTGCGGCTGGGGCTTCCTGTCTATGGAATGACAGTTCGGGCAGCCAATGACGAAAGCACGCTGGTGCGGCGGCAGGGAGAGATGCTGGAGGGAAGTCTAAGGATGCTTCAGCAGCAGTACCGCAAGATTGTGCTGGTGGATGCCTCACAGGGGCAGGAAGCGTCTGCGTTTCTGGAGGAGATCAGACGCCGGGGACTGGCTGATAATTTTATGCTTTGTGACAGAGAGAAGGATTTATATGGGATTCAGGATGCGGCGTTTATGGCAGTTATTCCGTTTGGAAGGAATTATAGAGAAAAAATAACAGATGAGATTGCGTATGTGAAGCTGCGCGGCGGCAGGGTTGTGGGTGCGGTGCTTGTGCAGGCGCCGGCGTGGTGGATGCGCTTCTATTATGCACAGGGACGCCCATAGGAAAATTTGACGGCAGGAGGTGAGGAAGTATGAAATTACAGGTGTTGGTGTCCGCAGTCAATCAGGAGATCGCAACGCTGGCGGAGCGTATGCATCTGCAGTCCGATGCGATTATTGTCAACCAGACCGATCATTTTGGCTATGAGGAGTATCTGCACAATGGCAGGCGGATACAGTGTTATGAATTTCAGGAAAAAGGTGTGGGGCTTAGCAGGAACAATGCGCTGATGCGGGCCGAGGGGGACATTGTGCTGTTTTCTGACGAGGACATTGTCTATGATACGGGGTATGAGCGGCGCATTCTGGACGCATTTGAGAAACATCCCGAGGCGGATCTGCTGTTGTTTAACATGCGCGTGGGCGCATCGAGAGCGACGTATCACACCGAGACGTTTCACAGGGTCCATATCTGGAACGCGGGGCGCTATCCCACTTATTCCTTTGCGGTGCGGAGGGAGAAGCTGCACGCGTCCCATATCACATTTTCGCTGTTATTTGGCGGCGGCGCGAAGTACAGCAACGGTGAGGACAGCCTTTTCTTGAAGGATTGTCTGCAATATGGACTGGTGGTCTATGCAGTGCCTGTCGAGATAGGCGAGGAGCGGGAGCGGGAATCTACGTGGTTTAAGGGATATAATGACAAGTTTTTTATCGACAGAGGAGTGTTGTACCATTTTTTGTATGGAGGTTTAGCCTATTTGATGTCGGTGCGCTTTCTTCTGGCACACGGTAAGGTGATGTGTACCAAGATTCCAATGAAAAACGCACTGGCACTGATGAAAAAAGGAATGAAATCGGTAGAGGGATTGTGATTGTGGCAGCGAACAGAATTATTACGATATTGTTCTATATGTTGATCGCAGCAGGGACCAGTGTCATGGCATACCGCATACAGCCTTATGCCGCAGACGAGTCGGTCTGGGTCAGCGGTCAGCGGTCCGTAAAGAGTGTTCAAAACCGGCTGTATATGACTGGGATTTTTCTCATTTTGTTCACGGTGGCAGCACTGCGGTTTGATATTGGGAATGATTACAGGCAGTATACGCAGACGGCACACGAGGCGTATGTCGGCGGATATGTAGTGACGGAGGCAGGGTTTAATGTGCTGGTGCGGTTTTTGTATGGCATCGTGGGCGGAGAGTGCTATGAGCTGGTCTTTGCCGTCTTTGCCTTTGCCACTCTGTATTTTTTTCTGAGGGCATTTTGGCAGCAGAGTGTGGACTTCTCGCAGACATTCTTTTTGTTTATGATGCTGGGATTGTATTTTCAGACATTTAATACCGTCCGTTATTATCTGGCGCTGGC
Organism: uncultured Lachnospiraceae bacterium; assembly: GCA_947174615.1. Classification (GTDB taxonomy): domain Bacteria; phylum Bacillota; class Clostridia; order Lachnospirales; family Lachnospiraceae; genus COE1. The sequence continues at coordinate 2,377 of CAMWJQ010000130.1, read as the reverse complement.
GCTGGCGCTCTATTCCATGAAATATGTGCTGGAACGGGATGCGATCAAGTTTGTGTGCTGGATTGTGGCAGCGGCGTTCTTTCACAAGTCGGTGCTGCTGGTGCTGCCGATGTATTGGATTGCTTCCTTTGCGTGGAAAAAGTGGCAGGTTTTTGCAGGACTTGCCGTGAGTGCGCTCTGTTTTGTGGGAAAGGGCTTCATCTTGAAGCTGGCGCTGATGCTGTATCCGTCGTACAAAAATACGATTTACCTCGAGACGCCCAGACTGCTTGACAGCCTGTTCAGCAGTTTGAGACCACTGCTGGCGCTTGCCCTGTATGGTTGGTTTGTGTATACACAGGCGCCTGAGGACAGGGGGCATGACTGGGAGCGGGAACTGCGGTTTTATGGACAGCTCAATCTCATGGCGCTTGTGTCAGGGACATTTTTCTATTTTTTGCCGGTTGTGACGCGTATTACTTATTATTTTGGCGTATCACAGTTATTTATGGTTCCGCTGATCTTGCGGCACATCACAAAACAAAAGGTTCGAAGAAACATAACAATTGTTGTTTATATGGTGTGCATCCTTTATTTTATGGTATTTTTATGGAAGGCGCATGAGGACGGCGTGGGACTGCTTCCCTATCGGAGCTGGCTTTTTGAAACACAGCGGTATATCTATGAATAACAAGCATTATGAATAGGGGCGGTGCTTTTTAAGTTCGATAGGGATAGTATGAAGAAACACAGAGGTCTATCTATAGATATTAAGTGTTATGAAATGTTTGGAGGCGCAGGGAGATGGAACAGGGAACGAAGTACAGTGTGATTGTCGTTTGCCTTAATGCGGGGCAGCGGCTGTGTGATACAATAAAGAGTATTCTAGGGCAAAGCTATCGCAATTTTGAGGTGATTATCAAGGATGGCGGATCGACGGACGGATCGGTCGAAGCATTGTCGTCAGTTTACCGGGACAGCCGGCTTCGTGTGCACAGACATAAAGATAGCGGGATTTATGATGCAATGAACCAGGCAGTGAAACTCGCGGCGGGAGACTATTTTCTGTTTTTGAATGCGGGAGACAGCTTTTATGACACGCAGGTTTTAGCGCGAATAACAGATGAAATAAATAGTCATAGAGCAGATATTTTTTATGGAAATTTATATCATAAGGCACTTGATACCATTATTTATGCAGCGCCTGAAATCAATGATTTCACCTGTTACAGAAATGTTCCCTGCCACCAGACCTGTTTTTATCATCGGGCACTGTTTGAAGAGAGAGGGTATCTGCCGGAATACACGGTAAGGGCGGATTACGAACACTTTTTGTGGTGTTATTATAAAAAAAAGGCACGGATTGTCCATGTGCCTGAGGTGGTCGCTTCGTATGAGGGCGGCGGTTATTCGGAGACCGCGGAGAACAAAAAACGTTCTGCGCGCCAGCACCGTGAGATTGTGGTGCGCTATATGGGGAAGAGAAAGGCGGATTATTATCGGTTTGTCATGCTGCTCACGCTCGCGCCGCTTCGCAGCGTCATCGCGGGCAGTCCGCGTCTGGCAGGCATGTACAATGGCGTCAAGACAGCGCTTTATAAAAATAAAAAAACAAAAGATCATCGAGATAAGGAGGTGTTCAGATGAAGGTTCTGTGGTTGTGTAATATCATGCTCCCGTTTATCGCAAAGGCTCTGGGTCAGAAGATTGTGGTCAAGGAGGGCTGGCTTTCCGGGCTTGCGGGGAAGCTGGTGTCCCATCAAGAGAGAAATGACATAACACTTGCTGTTTGTATCCCGGAATCAGAGAACCGTTCGTTTGTGAAGGGGGATACGGCATCGTTTATCAAGGATAAGGCAGAGGGCGTTACCTATTATATTTTCAGGGAGGACACCGTTCATCCCGAAGATTACGACGCCAGTATGGAGCAGAGTCTCGGGGCGGTGCTCAGGGATTTTGAGCCGGACATTGTGCATATTTTTGGAACAGAGTATCCGCATGCCCTTGCGTGTGTCCGGGCATTTAACCATCCGGAGCGGACGTTGATTGGCATACAGGGATTGTGCAGCGCTATTGCGGAGGTATACATGGCAGATTTGCCGCGCTCTGTACAGAAGAAAAAGACGCTCCGCGATATCCTCAAGCGGGATGGGCTGTATGATCAGCAGGCGAAGTTTGCAAAGCGCGGCGCGTATGAGAAGGAAGCGCTCTCGCTCGCGGGGCATGTCACTGGAAGGACGGATTTTGACAGGGAGATGACAAAGAAGCTCGCGCCAAATGCACAGTATCATTTTATGAATGAGACGCTGCGTTCGGACTTTTACAGTGATACATGGAATATTGACCGGATCGAGCGTTATTCTTTGTTTCTCAGCCAAGGAAACTATCCAATCAAGGG
>CAMWJQ010000129.1 GCA_947174615.1 uncultured Lachnospiraceae bacterium | reverse complement strand
GAGTGCTACAGGTGAAAAAATGAAAAACGTGGGAAATACAATTGAGGATGTTGGAAAGAAGGTTATGCCAGTTTCACTCGCTGTTGGTGGTTTGGGCGCAATATCAGTTAAAACTGCTTCTGATTTTGATTCTGCTATGAGTAAAGTTTCAGCGGTATCAGGGGCAACAGGGGAAGATCTCGGACAACTTCGTGACAAGGCACGGGAAATGGGGGCAAACACAAAGTTTTCTGCAACAGAAGCAGCAGAAGCCATGAATTATATGGCAATGGCTGGATGGGAAACTACAGATATGCTGGATGGTATCGAAGGAGTTATGAATCTTGCGGCTGCCTCGGGTGAAGATTTAGCAACTACGTCGGATATTGTAACCGATGCGCTCACGGCATTTGGGCTTACAGCAAAGGATTCAGGGCATTTCGCAGATATGCTGGCAGCAGCGAGTTCTAAAGCTAATACAAATGTTGGAATGATGGGTGAAACATTTAAGTATTGTGCCCCTGTGGCTGGCGCATTGGGATTTACAGCGGAAGATACAGCAGAAGCCGTTGGTTTAATGGCTAATTCTGGCATCAAGGCATCGCAGGCAGGTACAGCAATGCGAAGTGTAATGACAAGCCTTGCGGGAGAAGTTAAACTTTCAGGAGAAAATATTGGACAATTGACCATTCAGACTAAAGAAGCGGATGGAAGTATGAAAGAACTTGGACAGATTCTGAAAGAGTGTCGATTTGCCTTTGCTCAAATGTCAGAATCGGAACAGGAAGCAAATGCAGAGGCATTAGTAGGAAAAAATGCTATGAGTGGATTTCTTGCCGTGATGAATGCTGCGCCTGAGGATATTGACAAGCTGCGCAATGCCATTGATAACTGTGATGGTTCAGCAGAAAATATGGCTGCAATTATGCAGGATAACCTGAATGGGCAGATTACAACTTTAAAGAGTAAATTATCAGAGCTTGCGATTGCTTTTGGTGAAATTCTGATGCCCGCCATACGCGCCGCCGCGGATATTGTAGGAGGATTGATAGACTGGCTGAATAGTCTGAGTCCGGTAATGAAAACGGTGGTTGCAGTGATCGGTGTGATTGTGGCGGCATTGGGTCCGGCATTAATGGTTGTAGGTAAGATAATATGGTCTGTCGGGCAGATTATGACCATTATACCGGGAATCATTACAGCATTAAATTCAGTAAAAACGGCAATAGTAGCAGTAAAAACAGCAATGGCAGTACTCAATACGACTATGCTTGCGAATCCCATTGTGCTTATCATAGCAGCGATAGCAGCGCTTGTGGTAGCTTTTATCTATTTTTGGAATACCAGTGAAGAGTTTCGGCAGTTCTGGATTGATTTATGGGAGAGCATAAAAGAAGCTGTAGCAGCAGCAGTGGAGGCGATTAAGGAGTTCTTTAACGGTATTATCGAATTTTTTAAGAATAACTGGCAGGGAATTCTACTGTTTATTGTGAATCCGTTTGCAGGTGCTTTTAAATTATTATGGGATAATTGCGAGGAGTTCCGGCAGTTCTGGATTGATCTATGGGATACGATCAAAACGACGGTTCAGTCGATTTGGGATGGAATCAAGGATTTTTTTGTATCAATATGGAATGGTATCAAATCAACTGCTCAGTCGATTTGGGGAGGAATCAAGGATTTTTTTGCATCAACATGGGAAGGAATTAAGTCAACTGCCCAGTCAGTTTGGGGAGGAATCAAGGATTTTTTTGCATCAACATGGGAAGGGATCAAAACAACTGCTGGGACGGCATGGAACGGAATCAGAGATTCCGCTGCTTCAATATGGGGCGGTATTAAATCTGGCGTGACATCTATTGCTCAAGGGCTTGGAAATAATGTTGCAGCACATATGAATAATCTAAAAAGCAGGATAGGGGAGATATGGAACAGGATAAGCCAGTCAACAACAGCAACGTGGAATAGTCTTGTAGCAGGAGTTCAGTCAGTGCTAGGAAGTCTTGCACCGAGGGTAAGAGAAGGATTTCAGGAAACAATTGAGTTTATAACCTCTCTTCCGAGAAAGGCTATTGAATGGGGAAGAGATTTTGTTGTCGGACTAATAAATGGCATCAAAGAGAAAATCAATGCAGTCTTAGAACCAATAAGAGAGATTGGAAAGAAAATCCGGGAGTTTCTGCATTTTTCCAGACCAGATAAAGGACCTTTGAGAGATTATGAAACATGGATGCCAGATTTTATGAAGGGACTGGCTGATGGAATCAGGAATAATCAAGGGCTTGTCACAGATGCAGTCAATAGTCTTGCAAAGAACATGTTCATCCAAGGTGAGGTATCAGTTGCTGGTACAACAGACAGTACTGGAACAAACGGGATGTCAGAGATGCTTGCTGTGATGAAACAATATCTTCCATACCTGGCAGAGAATAAAGATGTAGTGCTTGATACAGGGGAAATGATAGGTGCACTGGGAGTTAGGATGAATGATGAATTTCGTCGTATTGATATACGGGAGAAAGGACGATAATGGATACGCTAACTAATGGGATAAAAATAGAAGTAGTATCAACGTCTGCTACATTCCATACGCTTGAGGACTGGGGATTGGCGGTGGGAAATAATAATTATATAGGGGAGCCGGAACAGGAAACCTATTATATTGATGTTCCGGGTACAAATGCGTTTCTTGATATGTCAGAAGTGCTTACGAACGGACCTGTATATAAATCGAGAGCAATAAGCATAGACCTTGGTGGATTAAGGTCACGTGTTGAATGGGATCATGTGATCTCAGATTTAAGAAACAAGGTACATGGGCGTGAATGCAGGGTTATTTTTGATAATGACCCAGATCATTATTGGAAGGGCAGAGTATACATCGAAGGATTTGACCGAATGAGGGAGTTAGGTACATTCAAATTGTGTATGCCTAAAGCGGAACCATACAAATACGATATACAGTCATCTTCAGAGGAATGGCTATGGGACCCGTTCAGCTTTGAACATGGAGTAATCAGAACAATAGGTCGGCAAAATGTAGATGGTGAGCATTGTATAAATATTCCTAAGGGAACAATGCTTGCGGTGCCAGTATTTATGGTATCAGATATTGCATCGCCAGAATTTACGGTATCAGATGGGCAGAATGTATTTACAATGATAAACGGTCGCAATCGTTTTCCAAAATTAAAGGTGTGCGGAGTGAATGATGTAGAACTTGTGTTTCGAGGCAGGGGAAGTGTTGTGATTGATTATAGAGGAGGTAGTTTGTAATGTATGAGATATTAATGGATGGGAAAGAACTCTGGTATCCCGGCGATAAGGAGTGCGTTGTGCTTTCTCCGTCGCTGACTCAGGCATTGAATGATTCAGGATACATAGAATTTAAAATCCCGTCTGCAAACCCGTTATATAATCGTGTATTTGAATGTGTCTCTATGATACAGGTATTAAAAGACAACAGAGAAATATTTTATGGTGTGGTCAAGGAAACATCTGTTAATTTCAGGCAGGAAAAACGGGTTTATGCTGTTGGGATATTATCATTCCTGGCGGATTCAATACAACCGCAGAAGAAATTTCAGGATATCACGCCATATGATTTTATCAGCGAACTTGTTCAGAGGCACAATGAACAGGTTGAGGAACGAAAACGTTTTGAAGTTGGTGTAGTAACAGTTCATGATTCAAATGACAGTCTTTATAGATTTACAAACTACGAGGATACACTGACAGCTCTGAGGGAGAAGATCTGTGACAGGCTTGATGGATATCTGAGAGTGAGGCGTATTGGAAACAGAAATATATTGGATGTTGTAACATTGACAGATTATGGAAAAAACTGTGCACAGGCAATTGAGTTTGGTGAGAATTTACTTGATTATGCAGAGAGCACTACAACCGACGAAATTGCAACGGCTGTCCTGCCAAGAGGACATCAATTGGAAGAAAGCCCTATAGAAGGACTTACTGCATATCTAACAGTAGAATCTGTAAATGATGGAAAGGATTATATTTATAATGAAGATGCGGTAAAGCGGTTTGGATGGATTAAAAGAGTAGTTGATTTTGAAGATATCACGTTGCCGGAGAATCTAATTAAAAAGGCGCGTGAATGGCTGACGGAAAAACAGTTTGCAGGATTGACACTGAGTCTGAATGCTGTTGATCTGTCAATGATGAACGGTGATATTCAATCCTTTGAATTAGGGGATTATGTCCATGCTAGGGCAGAACCATATGGGATGGATGCATGGTTTCCGGTTCGGGAAAAAACGACTTGTTTGTCAGACATTTCTCGTAATACGATTGTACTAAGCAGTACCTCTCGAAAATCATATACACAACAGCAGGCAGTATTGGAAAAAAGCATAGCGCAGAAGATGCTGCAAAAAAGTGATATACTCCAAGCTGCTAAGGAGAACGCATCTAAACTAATACAAATGGCAACTAATGGATATATAGTACTCAAAATGGACACAAACGGAAATCCTTGTGAATTTTTAATAATGGACTCAAAAGACATCAATGAAGCACATAGAGTATGGCGTTGGAATTTGAATGGGTTTGGTTATTCCAGTACAGGCTATAACGGTGAGTATGGTCTGGCGATAACAATGGATGGTGCCATAGTGGCGGATTTTATTACGGCTGGGACGATGCATGCAGACAGGATAAAAGGGGGCGTATTGACTCTAGGAGGTATAAATAATTCGGCAGGCGTATTGAGCATAGTTGATGGTGAAGAGAATGAGATAGGCAGGTGGGATAAGGACGGCATAAAGATAAATGCAGGTTCTATCATTGCGGACGCGATAAAAGGAGGGACATTAAGTATCGGAGGGACAGATGACGCAGCCGGGACATTGACTGTATTAGACGCCGAAGGAAATATAGTGGCAACCATGAGTAAAGATGGGGTAGACGTAAAGAAGGGCAACATAAGGGGAGCTGGAGTGACCATCGGAGGGACAGATGATACAGATGGAACATTGACCGTATTAGATGCCGAAGGAAATATAGTGGCAACCATGAGTAAAGATGGAGTGGATGTGAGGAAAGGCAGTATATCTGGGGCGGCTATAACATCTGAAGATGGGAATTACTGGGCGAAGATAAATGCAGGATCTATTACTGTAGGACATGATAATACTGTTACAGGTAAAATTAAGTTTGTAGATGGAGGGTTGGAATTTAGAGGAAATTCCTTGAATTTTTGCATGGATACAATTAAATGCGGTACAAGCATGAATGATAAATCGCTGGAGACAGCATATACAGGCGATATAAAGTATTCAGTAAAACAAACTAATGGAAGTATAAAAAATATTGTGATGGAATTCAGGAATGGAATACTAATGGATAATGGAGAACTAGCGGAGGCGAGGGGATAATGGCAAATATAGCAACATATTTAAATGACATAATGAAAGCGTTATATGGCAAGGATGTTCGCCAGTCCATATATAATGCTATTGATGCCGTAAACAGCAGTGCCGAAGGTTCTGCTATGGTTGCTGAGAAAAAAGCATCAGAGGCGAATATAAGTGCAGCCGCAGCAAAGGTTTCTCAGACAGCATCAGAAGCAGCGAGAACACGGGCAGAAAAGGCAGCGGATGAGGCAAATAAAAGCAGGGCTGACGCGTTTGCAGCAGAACAGACAGCAACCATTAAGGCTGGTGAAGCTGTTATGAGTGCAAATGCTGCAGTCGAGGCAGAAAAAGCAGCAACGCAGACAAGTCATAAAGCAATAGAAGTACTGTCAGACGTAGTGCGAAAGATTGCAGAAGGGTTTTTTAATGGACCTAAAGGCGATAAAGGAGACAGAGGAGAAAAAGGCGATCAGGGAGAAAAGGGGGAGAAAGGTGACCAAGGGGAGAAAGGCGATCGGGGTGACAGTGGTATAATAGTGCCGATTAATGGAATGTTCAATTTGGTCGGAGACGAAGATGGTAATTTGTGGGCGGTATTTCCCGATAACGCAGAGGGTTATCCGCAATTTGAAACAGATGAGGACGGAAACATTTACATGATTGTTTCGGATGATGAGATGGGGAAGGGCGCATGAGATTATTATTAGGAAACTTTAAAGGACCAGAGGGAAAGCAGGGACCAGAGGGGAAGAAGGGAAATACTGGTGATACTGGACAGAGGGGAAGCAGATGTACAAGCGGTACAAGCGTAACTGGGACAAATACCACAGGTACAAAATTTGCATCCACAGGTATAACAGATGCACTGATACATGATTACTATATGAACACAGATACCGGAAATCTGTATGAATGTACTGTGCCGGGACCAGCGGATGTCGCAGAGTGGACATATATCTGCAACATCAAAGGACCAATAGGCGCAACGGGTCCGGCAGGAAGCATAAGTGATATAAACAATCAGAAGCCAACATATACAGAATCAACCAGTTTGGCTAATATCGAGAGTGGTGAGACAGTAAAGACAGCTTTTGGGAAATTAAAGAAAGCATTATCGCTTTTGATAACACATTACACCCAGAAGGCTACAGCATCAGTATTAGGACATGTAAAACTATCCAATTCTGCCGCTGTTACCCAGACAGGGCAGATGGCGTTGGATGCTATTGAAAAAAATGCATCTGTAGCAGGCACATTGGCGAATCAGATTCAACAGACAAATAGCAAGTTAACAGATAAGGTGACATGCACAGTTAGCACATCTTATATAACACCAAGGTTATTAAGTATTGTCCCATATGGAAAAATTTTAAGAACTTCTATTGATGCTACTGTTACAGATAATACAACTGGATGGCATACAATAATGTCTGGATTGCCGAAAGTGAGAGAAAATCAGCACTATCAAGTATTACTTATAAATACAAATGGTGATATTGGAATTAGAGATGGTTTATTCACCAACACTGTACTTAATGTATATCTGGAATCGTTTGATATTGGATCTAGGATTATAGTAAATGCTATGACGCATATTGTGTAATTGGTAGCTAACTTTAAATTTTAGCCAGTAAGCAGGAAATAGGTGCACCTGAGCAGTATTGCAATCCGTATTCTGTAGCATAAACCGATATGCGGTTATTATGAAAAATAACTCTACACGCTTCACCATCATTACTGTAAACAAATTCATTATTGTTACGCGCAACACGAACTGCTACTAAAAATGTATTACCCGAATTAAATCCATCGGGGAAAACGTAGTATAGCGGTGTATCCGTTACTTGCGGCATTGTACCAAGCTCAATAACTATAAAATTAAGAGTACCGAATTTTGCTTGTATATTGCTATTTGCTGGACAAACCTGTAACCCGTAAACTATCAAAACAGAAAAGAAAGGACTTGATAAAAATGAATGAAATAATCACAGCTGGCGGCGTGAAATACACCGCACAAAGCATAGAAACAGGTATAAACACAATATCTTTCAAGCTGTCTGGATTAACTGCGGATGAGGCGCGGGAAGCCTTTAAAAATATTGACGCACTGACAGTAGGCAGCGGGACAGATGATATTTACGGAGAGTATCCGGATGTTAAATTTTCGTCCGTCACTCTAGCGGCTGATGACAGTATCACAGTGACAATGCATATCCTGTCAGATGTAGAAACACAAATCAAGGAGATGCAGAAAACACAAACAGAGATGCAGGCATCTTTGAGAGAGCATGACGAGGTGATCGCAGGACTGTTATATGGAGGTGAATCGTGATGAGCATTGCGGCAAGAAATATTATTGTAAGGGTTGTGAGGAACAGGATGGCATCAGGTGAGAAGTTTGAGGATATAATCAAAAGTTATCCAAAGCTTACCAAAGAGAACATAAAAGAAATTGAAGAAGTACTCTGAACGTATGGAAGAGATTGAGTATTTAATCTGAAGGAGGACAAAATGCAGGAATACTACAATAATTTAATAATATTTCTAATTGAAAGCAAGATTATCGAACTGGTTGCATGGGCAGTGGTGGTAGATACGATATTCGGTTTGGCGCGTGCCGTAAGAGAAAGAAAACTTAACAGTTGTTTCGGGATTGATGGCGCTATACGCAAGATCTCCATGATTGTATCTGTTATATGCCTTGCAGTGGTGGACATGGTGCTTTTGATAAACCTTATTGGATTTGTGCCGGAAAAGATAAGGGCGTATCTTCCAAATGGAATGAACACAATAGGGATAGCAGAGTTTTTTGGTCTGCTGTACATAGCATATGAGATTGTAAGCATCTTAAAAAACATGGCATTATGTGGGCTTCCGGTAAAAAGGATTTGGAATGTACTATACAGATTCCTCAATAAATATACCGATGAGCTTCCAGACCGTGATGAGCTGGACCAAAACAGCCCCATCCGAAGTGTAGACGGATACCAGAAGCAGGAAAATAAAAATACATAAGGAGAAAAAGCTATGGCTACAACAAAGCAGGTAAACGATTTTATCAGAAAAGTAGCACCGATCGCGCAGGAAAAAGCGTCAGGCAGGGATAAATGGTCTCTTCCATCAGTCTGCATTGCGCAGTGCTGCTGTGAAAGCGCCTATGGGACAAGCCCTAAAATGATGATGGCGAATGCTATCCTTGGAGTAAAAGTAGGAAAAAGTAAGGTGCATTTCGGCACGGCGTGGAAGGACAAGGCATACTCCACCCAGACGAAGGAATGCTACGATGGAAAGACCTATGTAAATATAACGGACATGTTCCGTGCATATGATACGATATCAGATGCAATAGAAGATTACTATGATATGCTGGCGTCCTGCAGCAGATACAGAAACTGTTTAAAACAGACTGATCCCGTAGACTGTATAACAGCAATCAAAAATGGCGGATATGCCACCAGCCCTACATATATCAATACCATAATGAATATCATAAAGAAATATGACCTTACCCAGTACGATAATGTGGTAACAGGAAAATCTGACGACACAGTTATGACACAAAACCACAATCCATATCCAGAACCCACACAGACTGTCAGGTTTGGAACAACAGGAAATCATGCCAGATGGGTGCAGTGGTGTCTGTGGCGTTTTGGATTGCTGGCAGAATCAGGGATAGATGGTATAATTGGGGTAAAATCTGTATCTGCAATAAAGACTGCGCAGCAAAGGTTGGGATTAAACGATGATGGAATTGTGGGAAAAAATACACAGATGACGTTCAAACGTGTTTTCAGCAACTAAATATTTATTTTGGTAACAAAATACAAAAGGACTCAAAGATTATCGGATAAACAGATGGCATTTGAGTCCTTTTTATATGTTTTTTGTCTTGGTATCTGAAAGTACATTTTAGTAAAAACAATAATTGGCAGGACTAAATAATAAAATGTGGTTAGCGACATAATAATTTAATTAACTTCCAGTACTAATTTAATACATTCATCACATCGTTTACTTTTATCTACGTTTGATACAGTACAAG
>CAMWJQ010000128.1 GCA_947174615.1 uncultured Lachnospiraceae bacterium | reverse complement strand
ATGAGTAATCTTTTTTGGCATTGAAGCTCTCGTAAATCTCACTAAATCCTTTCCTGACCTACTCATCACAAAATCCAGCCATTTTTTCCTCGATTAAGGACAGGGTATCTTATGCCGCATTCATGTCCCGGAACAGCGCAAGGTATTTTTCAACGCTGCCGGCGTCATATCCGTCCGCAATCAGCTCGCGCTCCACACCTTCCATGCCAATCTTGTCCATCTTGTCTAATATGATAAATACATTGTCAAAATCTTTCTCCTCAAAACCGCTGTAGGCTGCCATTGCCTTGAGAAGCCTGCGGTCATTAATACGAATCTGAAAATTCTTGAATCCCAGTCTGCCCAGCGTAGTAGTCGTTGCAAGAATCAGCTCGATTTCCGCGAGATTAGACTCCTCGCCAAGTATGTCGATATCACACTGCATAAACTGGCGGTATCTGCCCTTCTGCGGCTTGTCTGCCCGCCATACGTTTCCCACCTGCAATGCCTTGAATGGAGAAGGCAGCTCATTGGCGTGGTTGGCGTAATATCTCACAAGGGGAACAGTCAGGTCATAACGCATCCCAAAATCCACGATATCGGACTCTGACTGCGCCGTCTCAAGATTGAGTTTTTCGCCTCTTTTTAAGATTTTGAATATCAGTTTTTCATTTTCGCCGCCCTGCTTGCTGCTGAGATTTTCAATATTCTCCATACAGGGAGTTTCCATCGGGGTAAATCCAAATTTACCATATGTTTCCTTGATTACATGGATCACGTAATCTCGAATCTGCATTTCTTCCGGCATAATATCTTTCATACCTGTCACGGGCTTTTTGTTCAGTGCCATAACCGTACCTCATCTCTCTTTTTTCTTCTATAAATAATTTGTCACCTTCAATCACAGCCAAAATTTCTGACAGTCCCTTTTGACCATGGGCTGCCCACATCGCAGCGTCCGTGGTGATACTGCGTATTGACGGTTCCCTCCTGCTGCTCGTCAGACACATTTACCTTGATGCGGCTTACGCCGTTCTTTGTCTTGCTGTCAAGCATCCTGATAATATCATCGATTTCCTGCTCCTGCTGGTGCTGCTTTTTTGCCTCAAGTTCATCCATATCTTCCAGACCGCTGAATACTGCCATGTTCCGCTCCTCCTTTTGTCATCTATTTATCATTTCGTATCATAACATATATTTGACGTGATTACAAATTCTATTTTTCAAAACAGCATTACACTCTCTGTTCCAAAAAGAGCGTAAAGTATTCAACCTGATTCTACATCACATGCAAATCTATAAACGCCAAAGTAAGCGCTGCATCACTAATTCTACGGACAAAAAAACGGGCAGTCAAATCGCTCATTTTCCCATTTAGCGGGACATTCTCGTAGTGAATCACTGCGATATCATCTTTGCCCATCCAGCCAAAATCTGACGAAATGTCAATGCCTGTGATAATTTCTTCTCGATCGGGATTTCTCAGAACCGAAGTCACTTTATAATCGGCAGAACCAAATTCTTTTTCTGCCTCCTCCCTTGTATAGCCGGGGCATCCATAAGTATAAACCGCTGATTCTAACAACTCTGGCGTCCAATCCAATTCGTTATTTTCATCTAGCAAAAACATCTCGAGAGCTTCTTTGTATTTTTCCTGCGCCAAATACTCTGTCCACTCGATGAGCAGTTTTATCAAGTCGATTTCATCAGCGTTTGCCGGCAATGTCCGTAGTCCTGTTTTTATCTTGTTTTCATCTGGAATCTGATAATCATAAAGCACTCTTCGCCTGCGTTTTTTCTGTTCATATTCTCTTTGGCGTTCCTCCTGCTGCATTTTGCGTTGCTGCTCCATCTTTTCAACATAAAGTTTCCGCTCGTTGTCTGCCCCTTCCTCATAAAGAGTGGCGTGCTGAAATGGGATCGCGTTCTTTGTCAAATATCGTTCTGCTCCTTTTTGGCATTTTGCCATATATGTATCTGACCCAAAAGCGCTTGGGACACAGTTTAAAAATGTGTAATCTCCGCAGCCAATCCGTTTTTTCACTTCTTCTGCATGGAGAGTCCACCAATTCTGCCATGTCGCAACGTCTATGCGGCATTCCGCAAGTCGTATGAGCTGGTCTGTAAATTCTTGTTCCAAGTTCAACTCGATTCCTCCAATTGCTATATCAATTTTTTGAATACTGTATCAATGCATAAAAACATGAGGGTAAATCGGTCACTATTCTTTTCATGATATCCACTCCGTTTCACGATTGAATTTGTCAAGAATCGTTTCGGACATCTCCGCCCATTCAGGCAGATCGTTGTTCTTGAACAAAAGGATAACATCCTGTATCTGCTGAAGCAGCTGTTCCCGCTCTATTGTGATGCAATAGTTCTCATACGTATAAAAGTCATTTTCGAGCCAATTGTAACGTTCATATGCATGCTTGTTTGCATCTATGCCCCATTCATAGACTTCCACTGGTCCAAAACATCCTTTTGAGATTAGAATAATATTCCCATCCTGATTTGGCATAAACTGGGGCTTGTGATAAAGCCACCTATCAACATAGACCGTGTTGTTTTTTATATCCTTTTTTATATCCATACATCCCCTCTTAAATCCTTTTCCTTCTGATATAATGCTCGAAAATAAGCATTCTTTTCCAACAGCTCGGCAAAGGTTCCACTGCCGACAATGCTTCCCTCCCGAAAGACATAGATTTTGTCAAAATCGCGAATGGAAGTCAGGCGGTGGGCAATCGAAATCACAGCAGCATCTTTTACCTGCGCTAAAACATTTTTCATGACAATGCTCTCTGTCACATTGTCGAGCGCAGATGTCGCTTCATCCAAAACGACCATCTCCGCATGACCAAACCACAGTCTGGTCAGTGCCAGCCGCTGTTTCTCCCCGCCAGACAAACAGGTTCCTTTTTCACCGATTCTTGTGTCAAGTCCACTGTCCAAAGATGCGAGCATTGGCAGCAGCTGTGTCCCCTCGAGACCCGCACGGAGTTCATCATCTGAAAAGTCTTTGTCAAAGACCAGATTTTCCCTGATGGTACCGTCAAAGACAGGTGCGTCCTGCGATAGATAAGACACCTTTTCGTACAGCGATTCCAGTGAAAACTTATTTAAAGGTTTATCATCAAAAAGAATTTCGCCTGACTCATACTTGAGGAATCCGATTAATAATTTTGCCAGTGTCGATTTTCCGGAACCCGACTCCCCGACAAATGCCACTTTTTCTCCCTTTCGAATCGACAGGCTCACATTTTTCAGTATTTTTTTGTACTCAGTAAATACGTTTTCATAGGAAAATGATACATTTTCAACACGAATTTCATTGAAGAGCGCATGAAAGACAGCGCCTTCTTGAAGCTGTCTGTCCTCCTTCAAATCCAGCAGCCCTGTAAAGCGCGTCCATGCCGTCTTGTCCAGTTTGTACTGAATATAAAGGACATTCAAGATGGCAATAGGTGTGTATGCATTGTCAATCAACGTGATTAGTGCAACTACGGAACCTACGGACAACTGACTGTTTTTCCACGCATAGATCAGAATCCCAAGATCCAGACAGGCGACCAGCAATGCAAATATGGTAAAAAAGGCTTCATGTATCATGGTCATTTTAACTTTTGACGCCACGATAATTCGCTTGGCTCTGGAAGCTTTTTTGATCTCGTTTGGAAATTGGTGTCTCATGCGGAACACGGGCATTTCCATAAAGCCGCGCACGAGGAAATGATTGAGCTGCTCCTCGTTAGTCAATATCTTTTCTTTGATCTGGTACAGCCCCTTTAACAGTAAATTGGTCACGATAAAAACAATGACATATCCTGCCAGAAGAAAATACGTTATCTTTTGGTCGATTTTCCAGATAAAAAATAAACTGAACAAAATGGTTGGAAATAATTGTCTGACAACGCAGAACCAAAAGTTATAGAGAACTCCCTTTCCCGCATTGGCGCCATTTTCAATCTGCTGCACTAATTTCCCTGTGCCCAGCTTCTGGTATTCAGAATACTCTATTTTTTCGATTTTCTGCAATGCCAGCAGTTTAAAGTCCAGATAAATCTCATTTGCCAGTTTTGCTGTCGGATACTCATCCAGATAATTCATTCCGTAATTGATCACAAGAACCGCACCGTATATCAGTATTGCATAAATAGTAATTGTTCGTTCTGTCAAACCATCTACAATTCTTTGAAAGTAGTCTGCCTTATAGTTTGCCATAAATGCATTGAATAATCCAATTGCCAGATATACAATAACCCAAATTTTATTTTTTCTTACAATTTCTATCATATAGCGCATAACTGTACTCCTTTACTAATTTCAATCATCCTATGGGTCTAATAGTATGTTTTTTGAAATAGTACAGCTGCGACTGTCAGCAAGTTCAACGTTCCTCAGCACAATCTGCTAACAGTTTCGATCAACTGTACTGAGTAGTTATCTCGGATCGATTTCATCAAGTGTATTCACCTCCCCATCCTATTTCACCGCAACGATCACAGAAAACTTCTGGCAGGTATAAACGCATTTGACGAGAGTAAATCCACTCGTCGTAAGCCACTCGACTTCCTGCTCCACAGAGCATTCCCTGTCTAATTTCCTGCGTTCCTTCCACAACACGAGATCCTCGTCTGACAGACCTCGGTCTGCCAACTGATTTTCCCAGTATGTGTCATACCAATGATTCAGTTCCGGCTGACCTGCACAAAACTGGTCATAATTTACAAACAAGCCTCCCTGCGGCAGACGATCATAGATTTCAGAAAATAAGTGCTGCTTCTCTCTGTTCTCCAGATGATGAATAGACAATGCCGAAATCACTGCATCAAACGCCGCATCAGGCAGTTTATGAATATAATTACCGATTTCATACGATATGTGATCGATGTGAGCAAAGCGTTCCCGGGCAATGCTCAGCATTTCATCAGCGATATCTACGAGAACATATTCCGCGTTGGAAAACTGCTGATACCAATAATAAGTCAGCAATCCTGTTCCTGCACCCAAATCCACAATTCGTTTGGGCGAATCTATATTTGAAGTGATGAAATCCGTTGTATTCAGGTAAAATGCATCAAAACATGGAATGAATTTTCTGCGGTTCTCGTCGTATTTTCTTGCAATTTTGTTAAATTGTTCTTCTAAATCCACGTGAATTACCCCTTTATTTCTAATGCCTTTTGTCTGCATTCTTTTTCCGATACTTCTTTTCAATGACAACTGTATATACTACCATAGCAGCGATGCTTTCCATCATAACGCCCACGATTGAGAGCATTGCCCATGCGGAATTCTGCCCTGCAAGCAGCGGTAATCCTAAGACAATCAGCACAATGCCAAATGTGCCAAACAGCTTGGCTACCGCGTGGTTATATTTTTTACATCGGAGACTTCAAACACTTTTGCATTTGCCCAAAATCCCATTGGTTTAGGCTCCTTTGAAAACCATGTATATACTGCCCAACACAGAAACATACATCCAATCACACAGCATATGAGAAATCCCATTGCTCTGCCTTCCATTCTCACACCTCCATGAGCTTTTATATATACTATCTTCTTATAGTCCAAAGAATCCAGTCTATGAGTCTGTCGCAATGGCGGGTGAACACATACTCCCTTTGATAAATCCGATTTCGTCGTTCTCGTGAAACACATAAAGTTTTCCGCCCAACGGATATTTGTATTCCCCGCAATTTCTGGAAAGCATTGTATCATAGAGGCTGTCTGCCAGCAGAAATACCCTTTTGGGAATATGGATACTATCCATATCATATCCTGCATTTTTTAGTTCCAGACGAACTAATTGAGCAGGATCTGTCAGTACGTCATTTTTATGCTCTTCCTTATTCATGTATCTTCTCTTCCTTTCTAAACGTTATCCTACTCTAGTATAAGGAAATTTCAACGAGAACACAACCAATTTTCATGAATTTACATGTTAAAATATCTGTCAAATGGTTTGCGCGTGAAGCCCTCAGACAACTCATTATCACCAGAAAGTGCAAAACAGCAATGTTCCTCACGAAAAATATAAATGTTCAAATTCCTCTACTTGCTGTCGATTGCGTTCGTCATCGTAAAGATCTGATTCGTAGAACTTACTGCCTTCCAAATTTGACAGATACCCAGTAACAAGCTCCATTCCCATAAATGCCGGATATTGGTTTCCATTTGAATCCGTGATCCCCCATGTAGAAGCCTCCTGAAAGCCAAACTGTGGGTAATATTCCGGTCTGCCAAAAAACAGGATTGCGCCAAATCCCAACGCAGCCGCCTTATGTATCATGGTTGTTACCAGTGCCTTTCCAACGCCTTTTCTCTGATAATCCGGCAGCACACTGAGCGGTCCAAAATTCAGGACTGGAAGCACGCGTTTTATACTGCGCACTTCTGCTTTGCTGCAGATAACGTGCCCGACAATCATATGATTCACCTCCGCAACCAGACTTAATGCCAAAATACCGTCCCGTTTCCGCAGTTCATGAACCATCCAGTGTTCATATGGGCATCCGATTTGCCCCCGCTCAATTCTTTCAGGATAGGAGAAAGCCGCCCTAGCCACATTTTCAACACTTCGGTAATCTCTCTCCTGCTCATTTCGAATCACAATCTCCACAATCTTCTCCCCTCACTTATACACATTCTTAGCCCCTTGTCAACGGACAGGCAGAAATACAGAAAATACAGACCCTTTTTGCACTTCCGAGACTACTTTGATATAGCCGCCCTGTTTTGTAATAATCTCACGCGCCAGATACAGACCGATGCCCACACCCGGATCGTCGTGTACTTCCTCCTCCCGATAGAACCGTCGGAAAACAGATGCCTGACTGCTCTCCGGAATGCCTCTGCCAGTGTCCTCAATATCCAATTTTACATACAGCTCCCACTGTTCTACCGCGACGCGGATTCTGCCGCCAACGGGCGTGTATTTCCCCGCATTGTCCAGTAAATTAACAATCGCTTCCGCCGTCCATTTGCTGTCATGAGGCAGATGCAGCGCCTCTGGACAGTCAACTGTCACAGTAATTTCCTTTTTCTCTGCACTGTAAACAATCCCGCTCATCGCCAGCGCCAGTGTGCCAAAAAGCGGAACGTCCTTTTTTTCCAGACGGACTGCCCCAACCTCCATACGGGAAGTTTTCACCAGCGCCTGAAACAGAAAGTCCAATTTATCAGTCTGACTGCGGATTCCCTGCAAAAATTCTGTCTGCTCCTGTTTTGTCACAGGCTTTTCCAAGAGCGTTTCTGTCACCATTTTGAGATTGCTCACCGGAGTTTTTACCTGATGGGAAATATCTGACACCAGCATTTGGAGCTCCTTTCGCTCCTCGTCAAGCTTGTATTTATTTCTTTGTGAAATCTGATAAAAACGGGAAAGCCGATGGCAAATTCGTGCAAATTGTGTCTCGCTGTCTGTGAAATCAACTCGTTCCTCACCACACATCATGCGGTCTATCACATTGCACAATTCTGTCACAAACACTGTCAGCCGCGCTCGAAATATGATAATTAACAGGAAATTCCACAGTATCGCACACATAGTAAGGAATATTCCAGCAAACAGGATTTTCTTACTTCCCGATAACAGATATATCAGCATTGTCGCCCCCGTCATTGTGACTGACATTCCTATTATTATAATCTTACAGAGCGTTTTTACCTTTATTTGAGATAATTTTAACATGACTCACCTCTATGCCTGTGGGTATTTCAGACACACTCACAAATCTAATTCAGATTTAGTATAACAGAAAACTGCTGAAAAATAAATAAAATACCTTCCTTGATAAAAAAGACATTTCAGTGTTGTGCGGCAGAGTGCTTTTATATTTGGTTCACGAAATGATTATGCAATCATTTCGTCACGCACTGTAATCAATCGGTTACTGCTTTTTGCGGCTTCCGGCGAATGAGTAACCATGATCTGACTTTTATAGTTATTGAATATATATTAAGCCCCAGCAGAGCTGGGGCTTAATCCGTATGGCTGTGACTCCTGCACATCTCATACTGTGCTTTTTTACAGGAAGCGCATACACGGCATTGGAAAAGCGGGAAAACACCCACACGCTTTTTGTTTCTGACCGATTCTATCGTTCTTAATCATTCTCCCAAACTGTTCACGGAACACTTTATAATATTTTATATCATGCATCCGCCTTTCTGCACGATTTCCTGGAAACGTTCTAAGTCTGCTGCCGTTGTAATCTTGAAATTCCTCTCATCCCCTAGTATCATGGCAATGTCCATCCCCGCCATTACTGCAGGCTCCGTAGAACCGTTAATTTTATAGATGCTGTCTGGAAGGAGCTGTCTGTTCGCCTCGTAATATTTGCCCAGCACAAAAAGTTCTGGTGCCTGTCCAGCAAATACCCTGCTACGCTCCAAAAGCGAGGAAATCCTCATGCCATCCTCGCTGAAATACACCGTATCCTTCACAGGCAGCGCCGGAAGTACGCATCATGACCTTTCACAGCCTCTATACATTCCGCAATCAGAGATAAAGAGACAAAAGGTCTTGCCGCATCGTGTATTAAGACATAATCCGAATCCCCGGCATATTTCCTGATATCGCTAAGCCCGTTTAAGATTGAATGCTGTCTAGTTCTGCCAGGAACGGAGAATCCCCGGAATTTTCCCACGCTCTCCCTGAATATCGAGGCGCTTTCGGATATGTCTCCGTCCGCAGCCTGACACAGATGCTTCACAGTCTCCAAAATCATCTCACGCCATATCTCATCCGCCACAATCTGAACCGCATCAATCATTTTATGAGTAAAGAACCTCTCAAGACAGAAGGATATCACTGTCCTGCCGTTTACTTTTATGTACTGCTTCGGAATATCCATCCCCATTCTTGTTCCGCTTCCGCCAGACAAAACCAGCGCTGTTACCATATCAACCCCTCTTTCGTCACACTCTTAAAATTTCAGTTCCCTAATGTCCTTAAGAGTCTCCCCATAGGATGCATCTTTCCCAAAAAGAAGGGTCGTCCCAAGAACGAACCCCTTCACACCTTTCGGCGCATACTGCCTGATTTTATCTGCGCTGCACGCCCCGTCCCAGTATATCTCAAAATGCATCTCATCCTTCATTGAAAGAAGTCTTGTAATCTTCTTGCCAACATATGGTAAATACATCTGCCCTGCATTTCCGGGATTGACCGACATCACCAGCACTTTTTTCACAATGACGAGCATTTCCATTACTGTCTCAATACTGGTTCCCGGATTAATTGCAATCCCCGGTTTCATACCTGCGTTGATAATCTTCTGCAGCGTCGTGGAAGGGTGATACTCCGCCTCAGGGTGGATGTACACCGTATCGCCCTGACGCAGCTTATCCAGAAAAATATGTATGTTGTTATTTGGATGTTCAATCATCAGATGAACATCCACAGGTTTTTTCGCTACAGAGGTTATATA
>CAMWJQ010000127.1 GCA_947174615.1 uncultured Lachnospiraceae bacterium | reverse complement strand
GCCTTAAAAGAGATCAGCTGTCCTGCGCACGAGATTGGGGAAGCTGCTTTTGCAGGCTGTATTTCACTTGCCAGGGCAGCGCTTCTGCAGGTTCAGCTTTTGGAACAGCGTCTTTTTGCAGGCTGTATGGCTTTGGCAGTTTGTCTGTGTGAAAATGCAAGGGCGGCACAGGCATATTGCTTTAGCGGATGCAGACATTTGCAGGATTTTGATTTTGCACCGTTCGAGGAGATTGGCGAATATGCTTTTGAGGGATGTGAACGCCTGAACTATGCGGCATTTCGGGATGATGTATGCCTGAGTGCACATGCTTTGGAGGACTGCAGCGGACTGGAAAAAATCCGGCTGTCTGGGCAGCAGGGGACGATTCGCCTGAAGGAATACGCACTCTCAGGCTGTACAGCGCTGCGCGAGGTTGTATTGCATGGAAAAGAATGGATATTGCGCTGTTATCAGGACATTCTTTCCGAAGAGATTCCTGAGACAGCACGATTGCTGTTTCACAGCGCATTGAGCTGTTTTACCGTTGTGCAGGAGGAAAACTTGATTCGATACCGCGGCGCTGCCAGTGTGGTTCGGATTCCATCAGGAATACGGCGGATTGGGGCGGAAGTGTTTCGCGACGCCATGATGCTTGAGCAGGTGGAGATACCAGAGAGTGTGGAGTACATCGGTGCGAGGGCATTTCATGGGACGCCTTGGATTGCGGACAGGCGCAGTAAGACACCGCTGGTCATTGTGCGCGACATGCTGCTGGACGGGTCTGTCTGTGCGGGGGAGGTTGTGATTACGGATAAGATTCGTCTGGTGTGCGGCTGGGCGTTTGCAAATGGGTTGGATATTACGAGCATTCGTTTTCCACAGCTATTTCCAAAGAAAATTCCAAAGAAGATTTCGGAAACAGAAACAAACACGAATCAGTTTCAAAGCGGACAGCGCAGACCTGTACAGGTGGAGGAATACGCATTCCGCAACTGTATCAATCTGCGAGAGATGACGCTGCCAGACGGTGAAGTCGTGCAGTTTACAGGATTGGCAGACCGTGGGCGCCCGCTGCCGCCTCTTGCGAAACAGGCTGTGATGGACAGTCTCAATTGTTTTAAGACCGACGAGAACGGTGTTCTTCGGGAATGCACCGGGAATATTTCCAGACTCCGGCTTGCCAGCGGCATCACAGCAATCGGAGAGGGGACATTTCAGGACGGTAATCTGCTGACAGTGATTACCTTTTCAGAGACGGTGACAATCATCGGCGCACGCGCTTTTGCGGGCTGCAAATGGCTGTGCGAGGTCAGGCATGCCAACTGTGTGACCAGCATCGGGGCACATGCATTTTCCGGCTGCGGCGCTCTGCGCTGTGTTGAATTTTCAGATAATCTGCGGCAGATAGGCGCACATGCTTTTGAAAATTGTACTTCTTTGGAAGAAATACGAATACCAGAGGGTGTGGAGGAGATACCGGAGCGGGCGTTTTACCGCTGTCATATGTTGAAAAATATAACGCTGCCATCTACGGTAAAAAAGATCGGAAAGGAAGCGTTTGCGTTCTGCGGCAGCGCTTCTCGACTACAGCTGCCGGAGGGCGTGCTGATCGGAGAGCGGGGACTTTATACAGGGTGAAGGGGGATGTGTTTTATGCACGGCAGGAGCAAGTCTTTGGTGCATCCGCTGCGTAGGAAACAGGAGATGAGACAATGTATTACCGCAAATTAGGAAATACGGGACTTGAGGTAGCGGAAGTCAGCTTTGGCACGATTCCCATTCTGCAAGGGAGTATTCCGGTTCTGCCGGATTATTTTAATCTGGACGAAAACGAGGCGTTTGCAGTGATGGATCACGCATTCCAGATGGGCTGCAATCTGTACGACGCGGCAATTGTACCAGAATACGGTGATGCGGAGATCAAGCTTGGAAAATTTGCGGTGCGTGTAGGGCGGGAAAAGCTTATAATTTCGGATAAGGCACGTTTTTTTGGCGGCGGTGAGATGTATCGGGCTGTGGAGACATCGTGTGAAAATCTTGGCACGACGCCTGACTTGTATTTTGTACATCAGGTGGATGCAGACCACGAGGAGGAAGTGTTTGGCAGAGGCGGCGCGCTGGATGCGCTCGCGGAGTTGAAGGCGGAGGGAAAGATACGGTTTGCGGGGATTGCGACGCACTATTATGATATACTGCTGCGGGGAGCGCAGGATGAGCGCGTGGATGTGCTGCAGGGCAGCGGCAATCTGCTCGAACGCGGTATGCTGGACCGCATTCGGCAGGAGACCTGTTTTCGCGGAAAGGGATTTCTGGTCAACAAAGTATACGCGGCAGGACTTCTCCCGGCGTATTTTTCAGAGCGGACATTGGTTGGTTTCGCGCTGGACTATCCTATATCAAGCGTTCTGGTAGGATTAGGCACTAAGGAGCAGGTAGACGCCGCGATGGGATGGGATGCCAGAAATCCAAAACCGGATCTTCCCTCGTTCGAGGAGGTACTGTCTGTGCTGGAAAAGGCGTATGATCCGATTCCATGTGACCGATGCCAGCGGTGTGTTTGTCCTTTTGGCACGGAAATCCACACGCTGTTTCGCCAGTACCAGTATTTTCATTTGGGGAAAGACCACTGGGCATTAAAAAAGCTGGGTCTTGGGATTGCGGCGAGTGCACGGCGCTGTCGGCAATGCGCGGCAATGCCATGTATGGATGCATGTCCCCATAAGATACGCATTCCGCAGGAAATGCAGAAGATTGCGAAGCTGACAGAGGATTACGCTGTTTGACGTAAGATATTTTTGAATAGGAAAGGAATAGAAAAATGGGTGTATTTTGGCACGCGGCAGTTCTCAAAAAACAGAATCGGGTGGATGTGCAGGAGGTTCTGGGGCAGCTTGCTGTGGGAGAAAACGAATTTGGGCTTGAGCTGGATGAGTGCATCGTTCACGAGTGCGAAGCCGGGATTCTCATCGGGGTGAATGATTTTTGTCTGGCATTTGAGGGACTGGCAAAAGCATTGTCAGAAAAGTTGGACGGTCCCGTACTGGTGTGCGATATCTATGATGATGATTTCTGGGATTATTTTCTCTATAAGGAAGGCAGGGAACTGGATAAGTTTATGACTGTACCGGACTGTTTGGAGGAGATTGCAGAGGAGGAGTGGGATCACTGGCGCGGAAATGCAGCGCTTTTATCACAGGAGTTTGGCTGTTCAGAAGAAGCAGTGTCCGAATATCTTCGTTTTTGGGGAGAGGAGGACGGCTGGGATGCCTGGGAGGTCGTCGATTTTTTAGCGGCGCTTGGTTTCGAGCTTCCTGAAGCTGATGCGGAGGATGACGTCGATTTGGAATGCCAGAGCGATCTGAACGAAGAGGTGGAGCAATGGGAAGCGCCCTGTGCGGAGGAGCCGAACAAAGATGCGCGGAGTTTTCTCAGAAAGACCTCCCATGCCAAAATTCCTGTTAATTTGATGGCAGATGTGAAGGTGGACCCAAAGTTAACAATGTGGGTGCGTGTCTGCGAAGAGGGTGTCATGAAGCAGTTTTTAGGCAGCACGCTCACATCGGAGCAGATTGTACAATATATGGACGAGACATTAAATGGGCGGTATACTTATTTTGCCGCAGATTTCTTATTGCAGGGAGAGGGAATCTATGTCAAACGGTTAAAGAAGAAGGTCTACCGCCCTTATCACTCGACGCTGGTGCTTCATCAGGGATCGGGAAATATGGCATGTTTCTTTTTTGCAGGGGACAGCCTGTGCTGTTATGAACTGCTTGGGAATTTTGATGCATACTATGAGGTGTATCTGGGCGAAAAAGAAGCATACCAGACACTTCCCGTGGGAAATGTGGAACTGACGCAGAGTCTTGTGTTTCATGAGCGCAGCGGTATCGACAGGGCGTTAAAGATGCTGTTTTCGGATTTGGAGAATGCGGACAAATGGCTGTCGAAGTCCTCGTTTTGGAGCAGGCAGAATGTATTTCCGGGCGGCGTCAACAACTATAACAGATGGCGGCAGAAGATGGGGCTGCTCGAGGAGTAGGAGGGATATTGTGCGTATTGCATATTGTGAGGATGAGATGGCACAGGCAGGGCTTGTCCGTTCTATGATGGAACATTGGGCAGAGCGCAGGGATGTGCCTGTGGAGGTGGTTCTGTTTGAGAGTGCCGAGGAATTTTTGTTTAAACGGTATCAATATCGCAAAGTATGAGTACGAGGAATATGTCCGAATTTTTTCTGTGGTGTTTTAGGACTTTCATCTGTCTACAGTACACAGGCTTCTTATTATACACATTAAAAAAGGGGATTTTGTCCCCTTTTTTAATGTAAAACCCGTTTTAAAGTGCTCATCAGGTTATCGATATTGATCGGTTTTGCGATATGCCCATTCATACCGCTCTTGAGCGCTTCCTGTTTATCCTCCTCAAAGGCGTTTGCTGTCATTGCGAGGATTGGGATTGCGGCAAGCTGTGTGTCTTTGAGCTTGCGGATTGCCTTTGTCGCTTCATAGCCGTTCATGACAGGCATTTGTACATCCATCAGGATGAGGCGATAGTATCCGGGTTTGGATTTTTCCAGCATATCGACGGCAATCTGTCCGTTTCCGGCAACCTCAACAGAAAATCCGGCTTCCTGCAAGATCTCTGTGGCAATCTCCTGATTGAGCTCATTGTCCTCCACCAACAGCAGGCGCTCTGTGTGAAATGAAACCGTCGTTTCATCCGTATCGGACGCCCGCTCCTCGTCTGTGGTTGTGATGGAGTGCAGGCATTCCCTAAGCTCTGACAAAAACAGCGGCTTGCTGCAAAAAGCGGTGACACCGGCTTCTTTTGCCTCATCCTCGATATCTTCCCAGTTGTACGCGGTGAGGACGATGATTGGGACATTACCGCCCGTCTCTTTCTGGATTCTGCGGGCAACTTCGATACCGTTCATGTCAGGCAGCATCCAGTCAATAATATAGACCGAATAAAAATCTTCGCGCATCACTGCCTGGTGGGTACGGAGCACTGCCTCTTTGCCGGACAGTGTCCATTCCGCGCGCATTCCGATCTGCTGCAGCATGTAAGAAACACTGTCACAGGTGTTGAAGTCGTCATCGACAACAAGTGCCCGGCATCCTTTGAGTTTGGGAATCAGCGGGGACTGCATGGCTTCCGTGCTGATTCGGAAGGTGAAGGATACGGTGAATTCAGAACCAACGTTCTGTTTGCTGGTCACGCTGATTGTGCCGTTCATCATCGTGACAATGTTTTTGGTGATCGCCATGCCAAGTCCGGTTCCCTGTATGCCGCTGATGGTGGAGTTGCGCTCCCGCTCAAACGGTTCAAAAATATGTGAGACAAATTCATCACTCATGCCGATGCCCGTATCCTTGACTTGAAATTCATAGGTTGCATGTCCTTCCGTGCCACATGGTTTCTCTGTGACTTTAATGCTGATGATGCCGCCTGCAGTCGTGTACTTGATGGCATTGTTGAGCAGATTGAGCAGCACCTGGTTCAGACGAAGCCGGTCACAGTAGATATTTTCATTCTGTACATCAATAGCATCCATGTACAGCTCGAGCTGCTTCGAGTGGATATCCGCCTGAATAATGTTGCGCAGTCCATGCAGAATTTCAGGCAGGGAGCAGAGCTGTTCTGAAAGCTGCATCTTGCCGCTCTCAATGTGACTCATGTCGAGAACATTATTAATCAGGTTCAGGAGATGGTTGCCGGAGGTCATGATTTTCTTTAGATAGCCCTCAACTTGTTCTGTGTGATCAATGCGGCTGAGTGCGAGGGTCGTAAAGCCGATAATCGCGTTCATTGGGGTGCGGATATCGTGTGACATATTGGAGAGGAATACACTCTTTGCCTTGTTGGCGCGGTTTGCCTGCAGCAGCGCATCCTCCAAAATAGTATTCTTTTCCATCTCGCGGCGTGTTTCTTCGTCAATGCTGTGGAAGCCGAGGACGATGCCGCTGTTTTTGCTCCAGTCGCCCGCGCAGACGGCTTTCATCTGGAAATAGCGCATTTCGCCATAACAGATGGTGCGGTAATTGACAGAGAACATTGTTTTTTCTGCGAGTCTCTTCATCAGGTTTTCCCGTGATACCGCATTGCGCAGCAGTGCTTGATCCTCCTCATAGACGCATCGGTCAATGTATTCATTGAGGCTGTCCTCCATACACAATTCGCCGATAAAGAGTTCATCCAGGATTTTGTATTTGCAGTCGCTGATACGCAGAGCGTTGCCTTTGCCGGTATCCAGATCAAAGAAACATACGAGATTATAGTCAATGCTCAGCGCGTGAATCAGCTCCATCTGGCGCTGTTCTTCCTTTTTGCGCTGTTCCTCCTCATTGAGCCGCTGTGTTGTGCAGTCCAAAAGGAAGCGCTGATAGAAGAGTTCGCCATTTTCCTCAATCAGCTTGATATTGCCCATAATATGCAGTATATTTCCGTTGGTATGCCGAACTCGGTATGCGACATTGATACTGTCCCCGGCCTCCTGAAGGGACTGAATGCCTGCTCTCAAAGTTTCTCTGTCCGCATCGACGACAGAGGGGGCGATCATATCAAATCCAGCAGCAACCATCTCCTGCTGTGACTCATACCCGAGGATTTTGAGGGCAGCACCGTTGATGCTTAGGATCTTAGCGCCATCGACAGAGTGGCACAGGATGCCGCAGTCCATCGTGGTAAAGATCGTTTCAAGCGTTTTTGTCTTGGCAATCAACTGTTGTTTGTATTCGTTTTCCTGTGTGATATCAATACCGATGCCGACAGTGCCCATCACGCTGCCATCCCAGTCATACAGCGGGGATTTATAGGTGGTGAGCAGCTTTGGTCCGCCGCTGGTCTGTACGACTTCCTCAGAGACGCAGGTCTCCTTTTTGGTCATGACTTCGCGCTCTGATTCGATACAAGCCGGGTCATCATGCTCGACGTCCCATATGTAGGCGTGTCCGCGTCCCTCCACTTGGGCTTTGGTCTTGTTGACGGTCTTGCAGAAGCTGTCATTGACTTTCTCGTGAATGCCGTCCTTGGTTTTGTACCAGACCAGATTTGGGACGCTGTTGATCGCAGATTCGAGATACTGGCTGGTCATCCAGTGGTCCTTGTGTGTCTTGCAGTCCTGCTGCCATTTTAAAAAGTGAAATTTCAGCTCTTCCTCAGAGAGTGGAAGAGTCCAGATATCGTAGATTTCGGGCAGACAGCCGGGCAGGGCAATAAGCTCGGCAACCTGTTTTTTGTCTGCAAGTATGATCAGTTCTGTTTTCGGGTTTTTTTCAGAGAGCAGTATCTGTATTGTCGCGGCGGCATCCATATTTTCTAAGTCGGCAATTATAACATCCGCCTTGGAGATCATGGACTCGTATGGCGTTTTGCTCTCAAAGTATTCATGTGTAAAATGATCGAGCGGGGGTATCCCCTCTAGTACTTTAAATAATTTGCGTTGGTTTCCCAGAAAAAAGAAGTTTATGTGGCAATGATACATGTCAGCTCCTCCTCAATGGATCTAATAGTAAAAGATTTCACTCAGATTCTATTGTAACAATCGTTTCTGCACATGTCAATGTTTTGGTCTTTAAAAACTTTTTCACTATAAATTATCAAAAACAACGGTCTCCCGCTCAAATTCTGTCACGATGTCCTGATTGACGCCCATGCGCAGTGTGATGTCCTCCATATCCCCGGCAAGGCTTCTGGTGTTGCCTGCCACGCCTGATATGCCGTCTGCACTGTCATTGACCGCCTTGGTGATCGTGCTGATCGAATCGGCGATGCCTGACATGGACTGCCGCAGGCATTGCGTCCGTTCCTGAAAGGCATCCATCGCGCGGCGGATATGGGCGGCGTCTTCTTTGTACTGGCTTCCAGCCGCCACAAATGCCTGAAATTCCGTGAGGACAGATTCACGCATATAGGTAATCAGGTGTTCCGCACTATCTGAGAGATTATGGACAGCGGCAGTGACAACGGTGTTGATTTCCTGAATGCGGCTTGCGGTTTCCTGACTGGAGCTGGCAAGGTCACGCACCTCCTCGGCAACGATGGCAAAGCCTCTGCCGGCGGTGCCTGCGTGGGCAGCCTCCACGGAGGCGTTTAAGGCAATGAGCTGTGTCTGCTGGGCGATGGCAAGGATCTCGCCGGTCAAAGTCGTGATCTGGTCTACGCTGTGGCTTTTTTCGATGGCATCGTTTAGGGTGAACAGAAGTTCTTGGGTCTTGGCGTCTGTGGTCTTTGCGCTGGACTGTGCGGACAGCTGCATGGTGTCTGCGCGGGTATTCATATCAGTAGTGTAATCGGCGAGCGTGCTGCATTCTTCGGCGATGTTATGCACATCAAGACGAACATGCTCTGCATTGTGATTGATGGCAGACACATTGCCGGCGACTTCCTGAAAGGCGGAGGACAATGCCTCTGCGAGGGAGGAGAGATCTGCGGCGCTTTTCTTGGAGGCGCGCGTTCTTTTGAGCACTTCCCCTGTCATGGTGTTGATGCGCCCGGAGCTTTCCTGTATGGTCTTTAGGATGCTCTTGACAGGGATCACGACATAGCGGGTGATGAGTTTTAGATCGGCAAAAACCAGCAGGACGCAGGCGGCGGCAGCGATGGTTCCGATGATCAAAGACATGAGATAGACAGCCGCAAGCTGTTCGCGGGCTGCCAAGGTCTGTTTGCTGATGGACCCATTCAGGGTATCAATATCGGCTTCGATAGCAGCTGCATACAGGGCGACATCCCCGTTTGCGAGTGCATAGGCATCCTGCGTCCTGCGGCTTGCGCTTGCGCAGGTCAGGCGGACGAGTGCATGCTTGAACGAATCGTAGTCTGACAGGAGTGTTTGATACGAACGTTGATCCGCCAACGTTACATGTTGCGCATAGTCTGCGAGCATCTGATCCAAAAGCGCTTCTTCTTTTTTGATCTGCTGGACGAGGGTTGTCATGGTGTTATAGTCCGTGGCGACGATGTGGCTTAGCGCCATCTTGTGAATGGTCATTGAGGACTGGCAGATTTCCGCAAGACGGCTCTTACCGTCCATATAATTATCGGCGATTGTCGAGGCGCTTGCGTTCACGTTGCGTATATTGCAAATCGAAAGAATGTTTGACAACAGCGCCACAATGCCCAGCAGGGCAATCGGCAGAATCAGCCGATGCTTTAGACTCATAGTTTTCATGATAACAATACTCCTTTTTCATTCTTCCAAACATGCCGCCTCAGCGGCACAAACAATCCGTGAAGCTTTACACACTTGCTACGGGGCAGTGATGCCTTTGACCATGATGTCAAGATGCTCCTGAAGCGGTTTGCCCGACGGATTTCCTGCTAAGATTTCCTCGGCGAACGTGATGACGGGCTGCCAGAAATTTCCGCCGATGCGCTGTAAATAAGAAAATTCAGACTGCTCCAAAAGGGCAGTGATCGCAGGGGAGTTCTGAACTTCCCTGGAAGCGGCGGCGTTGATGTTGGCAGGACCTTGACCGCGCATCAGGAAG
>CAMWJQ010000126.1 GCA_947174615.1 uncultured Lachnospiraceae bacterium | reverse complement strand
TGAGTAATTTTTTCTATTTGTCAGCAGCCAATAACTATTCATTAACCATCAATATTCGATAATCCCAAATTATCCTGTGTCTAAGTCGACCAGGCTCTTAATCCCCAATAATCAGGAATTATCCTTTATTCACGTTCATTAGATTTCTAGGATGTTTATGAACTAGAATATCTTTCTGCTTTGTGCTTGATACATGTGTGTAAATCTCGGTTGTGCTTATAGAACTATGTCCAAGCATTCTTTGTATGTATCTAATGTCAACATCTTGTTCCAATAAAAGAGTAGCAAAAGAATGTCTAAACATATGCGGAGTAATGTGTTTACTGATACCAGCAAGTTCTGCATAGTGATTGATCATAAACCGAACAGACTGGTCAGATAACTTATGCTGTAATCTATTTACAAAAAAATATCCACATATTTCAATATCCTTTTTGAAAGTTTCCTGATATAAGACCAGAGCGGAAATAACTTCCTGATTACCAAGTTGTATAATTCTTTCTTTAGCGCCTTTTCCATAAATAAGAATGTTACTGCTCTCAAAGTCTATATCTGATGGCTTTAATGAACATAATTCAGATATTCGCATTCCAGTAGCAAATAATAATTCGATAACGGCAATATCCCTAATGCAGCAACGAAGCTGGTATTCTGATCCGGCCAGTTCTTTTTGCGCATAAAGCGTAGAAAGGAATGTTTGAATGGAATGAAAAGGAATTGTTTTTGGAAGGAGTTTGGCTTCTCGAAAGCGGATGTCCAGCTTTGTAAAAGGATTTTCTTTCAACAATTCTTTATATTCCATATGATGAAAAAAGGCTTTTAAACTTGCAATTTTACGTTTGACAGTTTTAGGCTTATATTGTTTATGCAAATTGGTAATAAAATCGTCCACTACATTTTTGGCAAAGCAATCAGATAGATCAGTACAAAATATTTCAAATTGCTTTAGATCTATCTTATAAGCCTTTAAGGTTTTGGAATCTAAGCGTTTCCGGTATTCACAGTATTCAATATATTCTGAAATATAGTTTCTCAAAGTGTTCATAAACAGGCACTCTCCTTAGTTTTTTAAATAATTATGAGTGCCTGTTCATAAATTGTCTATTGGGCATCTTTCGGAATAAATTTGTCCAACATTTCCAGACAGTCCTTTGAGGTGTATCCCCACAGGATGGAACTGAGTGCCTGAACAGCCTCCGGACGCCGGCGGTAGTAGGTTCTGTGGGAGATATTTGCTATATGCGGGCGCAGGCTCTCGATGATCTCATCCGTATTCTGGAGCTGTTGGGGAGAAAGGTAGCTGTAATAGAGTATCCAGTAGTATTGTTCCCCGTGTTTATGCTTGTTCCGCAGGATGTCAACGGCGGAATTTAAAAGTGTCAGCATTTTGTTGCTGCGCTCGATGCTCCTGGCATAATCTTCCAACCGTGTACCGCCAACGTCTGCTCCAGCAAGATAGATGGAGTCCAGAAATTCCTCAATGCTGCTTCCAAACTCAATCTCAAAGGTGCTGTGTACCTGTTGGACAGCCAGTTCAAGGTTCCAGACGGCATCCCGGTAATTCTTCAGCAGCTTCCATGTGTCGTGGAACAGGGGATTCTCCTGTTCTGAGGGAATATTTTTGTTTGGTCTTGTGTTTGCCATAGTGTTTACCTTCTTTCTTCATTTTGGGTGCCTGCTTGGTTGACGGGTGCATTACTGCGGTCATCCGGCGGAATGATCGGTGATAGCGTCAGTTCAAACCGGTAGGGTATCTTTCCGTCTGGACAGACAATCTGCAGGGAATACCTTAAATCAGTTTCTTTGCAGTCGGATAAGGGATATAACTTATATTGCGTCCGTGGGCATTCGCAGCACGAAACCCCTTGTGTGGCAAGGATTTGCGCCACTTTCTGAACTACTTTTTTCATGTGCGTTTTTGAAACGCAACCGGGCTGTCCTGAAACGCAGCCGTCTGCCTCCATAATCGTGATCTGCTCATCTTGGATGGCTTCTGCTTCGGGAAGGGATAAATCCTCCGGAACGTGTACGGGAACCTGAAATGTCATGGAAATTTCCTCCTTGTCAATCATTACGTCACTGATGCCAAACATGGTAGACAGGTAGCTGCACAGATAGATGACGCTGCCGTGCTTGCCGGTGAAGGACACCAGTGAAAGATATTTTTTGTCCTGTAATTTGCTTAAAATACGGCTGACTGTTGCCTTCGATATGCCCCAACGCAGGGCAAGGTCGCTGAAATTTGTGAGCGGATTGCCGGTGGTATTGCGGAAATAGACCACAGGCCCCAGTTCAGAGCCTTGCACCTGCCGGTCGTTATAGATGGCGTGTACCCACAGGTCAAGCACAATATCCATCTCCGAGCATTTGCCCATGCTGATCAGCTCATGGACGGCAGCAACCGGGAAAAAGAAAAAACCCACATTCTTCAGACATGGGTAATTGTAATCAAGCGCAGTATTGTGCTGTTTCCAGCCGTTGATTGTAAATTTAATCAGGTGGTTTCTGCCAAGTTTGGTGTAGGTGATGTAATTCTGCTCCTGCAGGAAGTCAAGAATGGCGACTGCCTGATGCTGGAAGCGTGTGCGGAACCAATCCGCCAGTTCCGAGGTCTTGCAGATCCACTCGCCCGGTTCCACCAGATAGGAGATACCCTCTATCCGGCGGTAGGAGGAACGGAAGTTGGCATAGGAGCAGAGCGTCATGTAATAAAAAAGATAGGAACTTCCGTTTGTACGAATGTCCCTATCGTCCATAAGGCTGCGGATGAACTCGCGGTAGATGCGGCACCGTGGGTAGTCCACAATTTGTTTGATTTCTAATTGATAATCCAAGATAAAGTCCTCCTTTGAGAAAAACAGACACCCACAAAGGGGTGCCTGCGGATATTGTGTTTCGACAATGAGAATGGATTGCATTCATTGCATTAAAATTGCATTTTTTCAGTTTCTAATATTTGTTTATATTGCTTTATATCTCTTGAAATTGCCGTAAATTCGTTGTATTCTCTTAATATACAGTACTGTCTGTATGGAGTTCGAGTGACGGATAGAAATCTCGGAAGCCTTGATTTTACTTGGTTTCCGAGGTTTTTCTATCTCCAAAAGTTCCATCTGCGTTCCATTTTAAGCCCAAAAGAGGTAGAAATAGCAGGGCTTTGCGGAAAAAACAGGTAAAATTTACAGGTGGGATATATCAGAAAACTGCCGCATAGACGGAGATGGAAAATACTGTGTGGACAAAAGCGGAGTATTCTTTCTTTTCTGTGGAAGGACTGCTGGAAATCTGATTGCGTTTCGGCTGCCATATGGGTATAATATGAATAAGGAAAGGAAGATGCGTATGCAGAAAAAGACACCGGATTATGACAATGTATTTAAAACGATGAAGATGAAACACAAAAGATTGTTCGTCTCCGTTATCAATGATGTGTTCGGCAGGAATTACCCCAAAGATGTAAAAGTAGAGATTTTGCCTTCGGAGGGTTATCTGACGGAAAATGAAACAGCGGACGGCAGCAAGGAAATAGAGGAACAGGTTTCAGATTTCCTAATCAGAATAGGGAGCGAAATATACCTCTTGGAATGCCAGAGCTATGATGACGGTTCTATGGCGATCAGGATAGCGGAGTACGCTTTTATCGTAGTCAGACAGTTTGCAACATGGGATATTGGTCATGCAACAATCCCAATGCCGAGATTTTCAATTATTTATGTCAAGAGGACGGACAGGACGCCGAAAACAACAACGATTACCTTTACCTTTCCAGACGGGCAGACGGTGGATTATCAATCGGACAATATAATTTTAGCGGATTTTACAAAAGAAAAGATTGTGGAAAAAAGGCTGTTCCCTTATATTCCGTTTTACATTGCAAGGTACGAGAAAGAAATTGCATCAGAAGGTGACATTGAAAAAGCGGTAGAGGAGCTGACATATTTCAGGGATGAACTGGTGCGTCTGCATCAGGAGGGCGAATTGTCAGATGATGAGCTGATAGACCTGAAAGGATTTGTAAATACTATCATTACACATATTACGAATGGCAATAAAAATGAAGAAAGGCTGGTGAATATTATGGGCGGAACCATTATTGAAACGGAATCTGATAAGATTAAGATACGGACGATTATTGAAATGGGGCAGGAAGTTGGTCTTGATGATTCAGAAATTTTGAAAAAGTTGCAAGAAAAAATCATTGGGCTGCCTTTAAAGCGGGCACAGACGTATTTGGAACAATATGGAAAGCAGCTTGTGTAAGGTAATGAATTTGATGTAACAATAAAAAGTTTTTAAGCAGAGGGAAGTATTTCCGTAAAAGATGGAGATACTTCCCTTTTTGCGTGGAAAATTTCACCTGAAAGGAGAATTTCAATGTTGAAAAAACCAATGACAACGGAAGAACTGTTTGACAAGATTAAGTGTATCCTGCAAGAAAAGGACAAACTGCCGGATAATTTGGATTATGGACTGGGAGCTTATCATCCGGTTCCGATTAAAACCTATGAATTTGACCTGAAAAGCAATCTTGCCTATGGAGGCAGCGAAGGGATTTATCTGGATCTGTGGATAGAATATTTTGAGGATGATAAAAAGCGTACAAGCAGTATCGGCACATTTAAGACGCTTCACGAAAACGACGAAGCTATGCACACTATGGCTGCTTTGCTGGCAGATTTCATCCATGAAGAAAGAGCCTATGTCAATGCAAATCTTGATGATTTCACTTGGGAGGGTGCGGACGTTTATCCGCTTGATGAATCGGGGAACAGGCTGAAATGGGGGTATTCCTGCAGCAGTATAGAGGCTGCGCTAAAGCGGAAGGATGAATTGCTAAAAAGCATCCGCAGGTAATTGTAAGGGATAATGCGACAAGGAAAGAAAAGGTGTTTAATTAGCCAGCCCGGAAAGAGAAGGGAGGGGAAGAAAAAGTATGAGTCTGTATAATAAAAGCGGCGGAAAAATACCGGAGATTACAGTGGAGGAAAGGATTAAAGTCCTATTGATAAATGCAATCGGAATCTATGCGGAAGCACATTCTGACCGCTACAACAGCAGCGGCGAATTTCTGGAATTTATGTATGGGGAGCTTGGCACTGACGGGGAAGAAATGAAAGAACTGGGTATTGATTTATCCGATATTCTGTAGGAAAGAGAGGTTTTATAATGATTAAGTTGGAAAATGGGAGTTATATCATAGGGTTTGATGACGGATACCAGCTTGGAAAAACGTCTAATTTTGTATTTGACAACGGGGTACACAGGCTTGGAAGCGTGGAGCCGACACTAAAAGAAAATTCCCTGTTTTATGACGGGGAATATTTTAAGGTCGGGGAAGGCAGGGCGGCTCTTACGGAGGATAAAATCTCTGACGATACGGCAATGCTGCGGACAATGGCGGCTGCCGCTATGGAGCTTAGGAATGCAGGAATCCATAAAGCGGAGATTGTGCTTGCGGTAGGTCTGCCGTTTTCAAACTATGGCAGGGACAAGCTGAAACTGATCGACTATTATAACCGGAAGAACAGACTGGATTTTTCATACGAGGATGAAGATTATTCCGTAGATATAACAAAAGTGATTGTCTGCCCGCAGTGCTATTCCGCCATTGCTTCAAGGCTCGGCAACATGAAAGGCGATTACCTGATCGTGGATATAGGGAGCAAGACAACGGATGTCGTATACGTGCAGAACGGGCTTCCTGTTGAGAGCAGATCCATTACAATCGAAAAGGCAATGGTAAAGTGGATAAAGGAAATTCAGCGTGAAATGAAAGTCCAGACAGGGAAAGACATACCGGAGCATGAGGTGATGAAGATTGCGCTGAAGGAGGACAGCAATCTTCCGGCGGCGTATGCAGAGCTGATCCGTGGTATGCTGCGTGAGAAGATACATTCACTGGAACTGGAACTTGCGGAACGTGGGTACAGCCTTGACTATATCAATATCATCTATGTGGGCGGCGGTGCGCTGATGGCGCGTGACTATGCCGGAAAATACAGGGGCTATACGGCGTATGACTGTGACCTGTGCGCAAATGCAAAAGGATATGAATTTCTCGCCAGCCAGATAGAAAGAAAGCAGGTGGCATGATGGCAGAACAGCAGAAATCTATATTTATCCGTTTTAATATGGATGATAAAAACGACAGGGAGCTTTATATGAAACTGACAGGGGAAGCGGGCAGTTCCGCTTCCCTGACCGCTTACGTCAAGAGGGTGCTTGAGGAATATT
This sequence comes from uncultured Lachnospiraceae bacterium, assembly GCA_947174615.1. Classification (GTDB taxonomy): domain Bacteria; phylum Bacillota; class Clostridia; order Lachnospirales; family Lachnospiraceae; genus COE1. The sequence continues at coordinate 3,294 of CAMWJQ010000126.1, read as the reverse complement.
TTACCCTGAATATCAAGATTGCGGACAGACAGGAATTTCATAACCAGATGCTTTCTGTTGTCAGGGAGGAAATGCAGTCGCAGGGGATGAAGCTGGTGGGCGCATTGCTCGCAGGAATTGGAACAGGCGTTGTCCCTGTGCAGCGGAAAGACAGCGAACCTGCAGAAACAGCGCTACCGGAGGTCTGTGAAAAACTGCCGGATGAACTAAGCAGTGTGCTTGATTTTATACGTTAAAAAGTTATGGCAGCCATGTTGTGAGATGCAGCGGTAGCAAGTGCAATAGGCATTTTGAACAGAGTGCCTGTTGCACATACGCTGTCAGATGCACAAGAATCTGACACAGAAACAGCTTGCGGCACAGATCAGGGTACAGAACAGCATCATCTCATTTTATGAAAACGGGGATAGGTTGCCGTCCCCGGAAACAATCAAGAAACTTGCGGCAGTTTTTCATGTAAGCGCAGACTACCTTATGGGGATAGAGAAAAAAGAGTCCATAGATGTGACAGGTCTGGATGAGGACGATAAGAACCTTGTGAGGATGCTGGTAGACAAACTTAGAGAAAAAAATGCCAAATGCCAAAAAAGGAGTTCCGGCAATAACTGGCTGTAATTCCTTATTTTTTGCCATTTTCTCCCTCGGTACAGATTAAAAAGGAAGGAAAGGGTAACGCATGAAGAAAAGAAAAAAATACGCTAAGGTACTGCTGACATTTGTTTTGGTGGTAGCTCTTTTTACTTTGCAGGGATTACAGATTGCGGCTAATGCAACACCAGATTTATCTAATCCCACAGTCATCGTTTCTGATTATGAGCAGTTTATGGAAGCGGTGCAAAACGCACAGGATGGAGATGTTATAGGTATTACTTCCGGTATTGAAATCAGAGAAGAAAATGCAGTTATTGGGAGTGATGATAAGCATATTTACATTGTCAGGTCAGGCGAATTTGGAGTAATAAGAGTTATACGCAATGGAAATCTTACTATCAAAAACGTCACAGTAGATGGTGGTGGTAAGCCGGGACAAGGAGCAATAATATATGTAGAAAGAGGGCATTTGACGCTGAATGATGTTACTTTACAAAAGTGTGACGCTAATTATGGAGCAATTTGGGTTAATTCGGATGGCATTGCAGAGATTAACAGTTGTGCATTCGATAGCAATTATGCTTCATCTGGAGGTCATATTTATGTAAGCGGAAATGTTCAAATAGCAAATTGTAGCTATACTAATGGCTATGTTTATGATGAGGGAGGTGCAATTTATATAGCATCAAGTGGAACGGCAACAATATCATCCAGTGTAATTTGTAATAATACATCAAGAAATTATGGTGGCGGAATATACAACAACGGCACTCTGACTATTGATAGTACGGTAATATATGATAATACGGCTTCCAATGGTTCAGATATAGCCAATACGAAAACATCACAATTTCAAATAGACACCCTTGATGATGTAAGGGCTTTGTATGAAGCGAGAAATATTGTTCCAAAAGAATGGGCTTTAGATAGTAATAATCCCAATTCTTCTTTTGATACTACAAGCGGTACATCTCTTATGAAACTGGTTTATGAAATAAAAGGCGAAGAACCACCCAGTACGGAAGAACCGCCCAGTACGGAAGAACCACCGAGTACAGAAGAACCGCCAAGCACAGAAGAACCACCGAGTACGCAAGAACCACCAAGTACGGAAGAACCACCAAGCACAGAAGAACCGCCGAGCAGTGAACAGCCTCCAAGTGGAGATGATAAAAAGGATGATACAAGTTCTGGTGGGGATAATTCTGGCAGTGGTACGGGAAGTTCCACAACTAATTCAAGTACGGATAACTCGAAAACAGATAATTCAAAAACAACGGATTCGCATAACTCTACTACAAACAACTACTATACATATAATAATCCGGCAAGCAGCACTAATTCGGGGAAAGACTCGACAAGTGGGAAATCCAATCCAGCGACAAATAATATTACAGTAGCTTCAACTGCCGATACGAAAACACAAAATACATCTCCGGCAAAAGAAGATACTGTTACGGAAGTTAAAGAAGATGATAACACAGCTCCGGACGTACAGATGCCGGATAATATTAAGCTGAATCTTCAATATGTAGATGTAGTATATGAGATGACAGACGGAAGATCAAATATTGAAATTTCGACTTCCACACAGCAACAAGCTAATGCCGCTACGACAAGTGCAAGCCAGCCTGTTATGGAATCGGCGGCAGTTCAGGAACGGTCAGTTATGCAGACCGCCAGTGCCTTTTCGGATAATATGCCACAGCAGGAATCATCTTCTATTGACTGGTATGAGGTAATAAAAATAGTGCTGTTAGCGGCATTATTCATAGTATTAGTGCCAAAGCCTAAGCATAAGGTGATTTCTCAAAGTGAGATTGATGCGCCACGCTCTAAGCACAAAGAAGAAAAAAGCAAGAAAGAAAAACGCAGGAAAGAAAAGGAATAAGAGGTATCTGGAAAACTGATGCAAGACAAATGTATATTATAATTCTGAAAGAGCAGTGGACTCCGGTTCATTGCTCTTATCTTATTTTCAGGAGGATTTTCAAAATGAGTAAAAAGCAGAAAGACAGGGTATCAAAAGCGCAGGACAGGGCATTGGAAAGGCTGGATTATATCCTTGAAACAATTCCAACACTGGAATTTATTGAAATTGTCGGTCGTATGGGAGGCGATACCATTACATACAGGGTGTATGATGATGGTTCCATGTATGAAAGATAATCAGCAGATTTTCAGGAGGTCAGTTATGGGAAATATTTTGGATGCGTTTGCGCAGGATGAACTTCATGTAATCCCGTCAGAGGAAATACGGAGTCCCAAGCATCAGAAACTATGTGACAGGGTTTGTGAGCTTCAGGAGAAGCTGGAAGAAAAATTGAATAATGAGGAAAAGGAACTTTATAACGAGCTTATGGATGTTATGGCTGATGAAAACTGCTGCTATGCACAAGGCAAATTTATCAGAGGCTACCGTCTGGGAACATTGATGACTATGGAAGTAATGGCAGGGCAGGAAACTTTCTTCGGCAGAAACGGATTGAAGTAGTTATATTATAGTAGTTGCTGGAGATTAAGTATGCAGAGAGATTACCAATAAAGAATGTAACAATTCTAACTTGCACGATGCACAAGTAAAATTGTGCATCAAGTGCGATAGTGAAATCGAATGTTGAACTGTTGCTAAAGAATATTTTTGATAATTCAGCTTTGACGCATAAAAATTTAATATAAAAAAACCTCCCATTTTATGGGAAT
>CAMWJQ010000125.1 GCA_947174615.1 uncultured Lachnospiraceae bacterium | reverse complement strand
TACATCCCTCTCCCAATCCCAGCCAGAAATTCAAACACTCCTGCTACATCGAGTCTGCCATATCCCCACTCCCTATTTGGGTATTCCAAATACCGGTCGCGCTTTGCTCCCCGTATCAGATAATTCTTGATATTAACCGAATTGACAAGGATGTCATTGCTGTTGACGACTGCCCACTCCATAAGCTGTGCACAGCCTCCCGCTGTGATTGCCGACGCCACGCTGGTGCCACTCCTGTCGCCGTATGGCGTGGAAGTATTGACCCCAGGCGCCGCAATTTCCGGGACAATCGCGTTATTTCTGGCAAACCCGCGCCCCGATGAAGCAGCGATACTGTTGTTGCTAATCTGGTATGCCGCCACTGTGACAGCGCTGTCCACATAGCCCGGCTCTGTGATGGTCGTGTAGGGACTTGGTTCGAGGAAATAGGTTTCTGACGAGAGAAAATCCGAGATTGGAAGCCATATATCAAACTGACCGCCGATCGTGTTTCCCTCCGAAATGATTCGAATGTTCCACACACCCTGTGACGGGTCGGAAAAGCGGAATCGTATCACCTCAGCGCCAGACAGGCTTTCGACAAGCTGATATTCTATCACCACACGGGTTCTCTCATAGACAAAGGTAAATTCCTGCGGAATATAGCTTCTTGGATTGTTCCACCTGGCAGTCTCCCCGCCTGGCGTGCGTATGACCGCATTGTAAAAATAAGGCACATTGCCCCACAAATCCATAATAAAGCCCCTGTTTTCCTCGTCCACACGAATCTCTACATCCTGATAATTTTGACTCTCACTCAGCCTGCCTGAAAAATGATGTGATGTGTTGCCTTCGTTTCCCCCGGCAGTTACCACCACCCTGCTCTTTAACATACTGATGTAATTGATATAATTTCCCAGCATCCCGCCTCCAGTATGGTCTCCAAAGCTCGTTCCAACACCAAGACAGATTACCAGCGGCTTCGTCAGAATCATCACATATTTCTGTAAATACTGGATTGCCTGTAAGATATCCGCCTCGCTGTAGCAGGGAACTCCGGGCGGAATCTTGTAATAATCTCTAAGATATGGCTTAGCCTCCTTGAGTTTCACGACCACAATCTGACTGTCTGGTGCAGCGCCGACAAAACGTCCCTCTTCAACCGCGCTGCCCGCCGCAAGGCTTGCCATCACGCTGCCATGACCGTTCGCATCTGTACTTGGCACGACAGAGAGCGGGTTGTCGCTGGCTAGCGCCTCGTCAATCATCGCTTTTGTATACTCTGTTCCGTACTGGAATCCCTTCGGCGGCATTCCGGTCTGAATAGTTTGATCCCAGATGGCCGCAATCCGGCTCCTGCCTGCAAAATCCCGAAAAACAGTATCCTGATAGCGGATTCCTGTATCAATAAAGCCGATGGTCACATTTTTTCCTGTTAGATTCAGGGGTTCTCCCTGTACGGACAAAATGCCTGATTCCGCCAGACTCAGCGTGTTCAGATTGCCGCTCTGCGCTGCGCTGAGTTCCATCAGCCCATAGCATTTGGGCAGATTGGAATATGCAACCTGCCCTGCCCTGTTATACAGCGCATTGCCCCGATCCACGTACAGGATTCCCCATTCATTGGCTATATGGTGATAACAATAATCAATCGGCAGATCATAATTATATTCTTCGGGCAGCAGAATATACACCAAGGTATCTGCATAGTCATTTGATAAAATTCGTTCCTTACAGGTCACTGCTATTCCCCATCAAAAGGTTATTATTACAATATATGCTGTAAAGAACACATATTATTCTTTTTGTATGCCTTACACGCCAGAATACGCAGAAAATCCCGCATCGACTGGCAGCACCACACCAGTGACGGCGCTTGCCGCCTTGTCGTCACACAGGAAGAACACGCTGCCGATCAGCTCCTCGCTCTCCACAAAACGCCTTGTCGGCGTCCCGCTCAATATCCTGCCAGCACGCGGCGTCGGCGTGCCGTCCTCGTTATACAGAAGCTTTCGGTTCTGATTGGATACCAGAAATCCAGGCGCAATCGCATTGCAGCGGATATTCGACCCGGCAAAGTGCGTCGCAAGCCACTGTGTGAAATTCGATACAGCCGCCTTCGCAGCGGAGTATGCCGGAATTTTTGTCAACGGTATATAGGCATTCATCGAAGAAATATTTAAAATGCAGCCCGCCTTTCTCTCCACCATGTCCTGAGCAAATGCCTGCGTCGGCAGCAGCGTCCCCTGAAAATTGAGCTTAAACACAAAATCCACTCCGTCTGCGTCCAAATCAAAAAAAGTTTTCTGTCCTGCTGCCGCCTCATGATGGTACTCGTTGTCTGTCGTTGCACGGGGATTGTTGCCGCCTGCGCCATTGACGAGAATATCACAAGGTCCTAAGTCCGCCAACACCTGCCTGTGTACCTGTGCCAGCGCATCCGAATCCAGCACGTTTGCCTTGTATCCCTCACAGACAAATCCCTCTTTCCTGCATTCTGCCGCCAGCGCACTAACCGCCTCCTCATTTAAGTCCAGCGCTGCCACCTTCGCCCCCGCCTGTGCAAATGCCTTTGCCATCGTGCCGCACAACACGCCGCCTGCGCCTGTCACCACCACTACTTTTCCTGAAAAATCTATATTTAATGGAAGTTCCATCATGATCAAATTCCATCCTTTCCAAATACCAACTATTTTATTTGAATTTTAATTTCCGCCAATCCTCTCCAGCATATCCCAGCAGCCCCACAAATACATGATGCCAAGCGCCCTGTCATACAACCCATACCCCGGACGACAATGCTCTCCCCAGATATGCCTGCCATGGTCAGGGCGGATATAGCCGTCAAATCCACAGTCATGGTACGCGCGCATGATTTCCAGAATCCCCACATCCCCGTCGCAGTCGCGGTGGGACGCCTCTGTAAAATCCCCGTTTGGAAAATGTTTGACATTTCGTATATGCGCAAAAGCAATTCTGTCACAATAGCTGCGTATGATATCCGGCACATCATTTTTACAGTCTGCACCCAGCGATCCAGAGCACAGACACAGGCAGTTATGCGGATCATCCACCATGGAAAGCAGATGCCCGATTGCTTCCTTGTCCACCAGCAGGCGCGGAATGCCAAAGATATCCCAAGGCGGATCATCCTGATGAATCGCCATCTTGATACCCGTCTCATGGCAGACTGGCATGATCGCCTCAAGAAAATATTTTAAATTCTCCCACAGCTTTTCCTTTGTCACTGGTCGGTATGCCTCAAAGAGCGCATCAAGTTTTGCCATGCGCTCCGGTTCCCATCCTGGAAAGGTCATGCCGTGCAGATTTTTGAGGATATAGTCTGCCATATCCTTGTAATCCTGCTGGATTTTCGCCTTCTCGTAATACAGCGCCGTCGAGCCGTCCTCCATCGGGTGAAAAAGGTCTGTCCGCGTCCAGTCAAAGATTGGCATAAAATTATACGTCACCACTTTCACGCCGAATTTTGCAAGGTTGCGCAGCGTCTGTTTATAATTCTCAATATACTCATCGCGGGACGGCAGCCCGATTTTAATGTCATCATGGACGTTCACACTCTCCACCACATCCATGTTAAAACCATGATCCTCAATCTGGCGGCGCATTTTTTCGATCTCGTCCACCTCCCATACCTCACCTGCCGCTTTGTCATGCAGCGCCCAGACCAGCCCGGTCACACCGGGAATCTGGCGGATCTGCTCCTGTGTAATGCTGTCATTTCCCTCGCCATACCAGCGAAATGTCATCTGCATACCAATACCCCTTTCTGCGCCTTATTTACCGCGCCGCCGCGCAAGCTCCGCCACATTTGCCTCCACCCGCTTCTTGTCGAGCGGATACAGCCCTATCAGAAACAGCGCCACCAATCCAAAACCTACGAGGGGCGCAATACAGGAAAGCTTGAAAATCCGCTCTGTGACCTCCGGCTCAAACGCCGTGGCGTTTGTGTATCCAATCAGACTGAGCAGGGCTCCTGTCATCCCGGCTGACAACGCCTGCCCCAGCTTTCTTGCAAATGAATAGACTGAATAAATTGTGCCATCCTCCCTCACCCCGCTTTTTACCTCGGCATCGTCGATAACATCGGTAATCATCGCCCATATGACTGTATTGAAAAATCCAAATCCCACATACGCAAGGGTGAAAAAAGCGACGTACACAAACGCATTTTGGGGATGCACAATCAGGCAGACGAGATAGATCCCCGCTGCAGCCAGACAGGAAGCTACAGAAAGCTCTTTCTTTCCATATTTTTCAGATAGTTTTGCAGCTAACGGCGCACAGATCACCAGCACCGCAAGGCTTCCTGTCAGCGAGGATGTGGACTGTGCCGCCGCATTGCCGTAATAATTAGGGAACACATACCCCGACATGCCCTGCATGGTGAGCGTCGCAAGCAGAAGTGCGATTGCTGCGGCAATAATCCCCAGCAACGGTCGGTTTGTGACAAGACTCTTAAAAAGATGGGCAATATTCAGCTTTGTGTTGTTTGCCGGAACCTCCACACGCTCGCGGACGAGCTTAAAACAAAGCAGGTAACAGACGACAGCCAATACACTGAATACGCCTGCTATGAGTGTCATGCGCGGACCGGACAGAACCGTGTTGCCGTTGACCGTCTCGTAGGCAAACATCGGCGTTCCCACACCGATCACCAGCCCTGCAAGCGTGGCGCCAATCGTTCTCCACGTCGATAGATCCGCGCGGTCCTTTGGATCCGGCGAAACGGCTGACGCCATCGAGCCATACGGAATATTGATGGATGTGTAGAAAATAGACCCCCACAAGATATACGTCACAGTCATCCAAAGCACCTTGACCCCATAAGGCAGATCTGCCAGCCCCGACTGATAGATTAGAAACGAAGCGATTGCCACCGGACCGCACATGCGCTTGATCCATGGCTTGAATTTGCCCTCTCCTGTCGGCTTGGATCGGTCTACAATCTGCCCCATCGTCACATCCGTGACTGCATCCACAAAGCGCGCCGCCATCATCAAAAGCCCCACAACAGCCGCCTCTATCCCCATCACATCCGTATAAAATTTCAGCATAAAGCTCGAGGACAAAATAAATGTGAAATCATTGCCAAAATCCCCAAACATATACCCCAGCTTGTCTTTTATGCCAAACGAGGGTGCACCATTTTCCGTCATACATACCTCCTACACCTTGTCAATTTTGATGAGCTGCGCGTTCAGACTCTCCGCAAATCCCTCCGGCATCATACTTCCCGCCAGCGTCACCATCGCCTCAGGCGTCATGGACTTCATCATATCCCACATGCCGACGCCCGGCTTCATCTCCATATTTGTAGCCAGCTTGACCGCCTTGGATACAATCTCCATCGCCTCAGGACACGCTGCGATGTCCTCCATTTTGCACCTGATGCTGTATTTGCCTTCGGGAAACGCCATCGGCGCCTTCAGATCCAGATTTCCTGCCAGTTTAAACCAGTTCGCCACACCCTCTGCACGCTCATTTACCTCCGGAAGCACATAGATTTCAGGCTCTTTTTCCACCTTCTCGATGGTCATGCTGTCCCTGCAGCAGCCTGCCGACACACTGATGCTGTTAAAACCATCCTCCAATGCGACTGTGAATACAAAGACCTTTGCCGATGTCAGAACGCCGGTTAATTTCCCATTTACATACAGGGAAACCGTCGGCTGATTCGAATAGACACGGATCTGCGTTGTCTCTCCTGCCCGCTGGGCATAACGTTTCCCGCACAGATGCACCATTGGCTCCTTATTCCAGTATGCCTTGTAAATATAATAGCTATCCTTCTTGGTCAGACGGTCCATTGTGACCAGACCCTTGTTGTTGCGTCCTGCCACGCCGCCCTCATTTCTTGCTGCACAGCCAAAGTCAAACATATTCCACACATGGCTTGACCACAGCCACGGACGCTCGTCAAGCACCCTCGCCATATGCTCATGATACAGCGCCTGATATTCCTCGCTGTAATCCTTGCACGCCGGATTTGGTCCGTGGTAAGTTACAATCCCCTCACAGCCGTACTCTGAAACACCCAGACAGATTTCCGGGTGTGCCCTGTGAAACGCATCAAGCCACGGACCGTTATCCTCCATTTTGCCGCCATACCAGCCAAAATAGTGATTGTAGCTCTCCACATCCGTGATATGATGAACCGGACTGTCAGACGGCGTCATAGAGACATGCGCAATTGTCGTCAGACGTGTCGGGTCCAGCTCCTTGCACAGCGCGTTCAATTCCTTATGATTCTCCACCAACTGCTCCGAGATGCCGCCAATCAGAATCTCATTCGAAATCCCCCAGAAACAGATACTCGGATGATTATAATTTTGTAACACTAATTCCTTTAACTGCGTGATACAGTTCTCATGCGCTGCCGGATCAGGGCTCATGACACTAATAAACGGAATCTCCGCCCACACGACAAATCCCAGCTCGTCACACGCGTCATAAAAATCCTGCGAATGCTGATAATGCGCCAGCCGAATGGTATTGGCGCCCAGTTCCTTGATTATCCTGGCATCTTTATAATGATCTTCCCTCGTCAGCGCATTTCCTTTGTAGAGCATATCCTGATGCCGGCTCACACCCCGCAGAGGGGTCGCGGTACCATTCAAGATAAATCCCTTATCCGGGTCGCATGAAAAGCTTCTGACGCCCACGCGCGCCGACACCTTGTCATACGCCTCATTTCGCCGCTGCAGTATGGCAGTCACCCTATACAGATATGGATGATCACAATCCCATAAATTTACATCCGGCACATAGAGCTTTACTGCCGTACGATTTGCCGGGCGCACACTGTATGCCACCTCTTTGCCTTTGTCATCCTGAACGCTGTATTGTACTGTAAAATTCTCATCCGCATTGACCACCCATGATTCCAGTTCAAATTCAGCGCCGCCGCATGTTGTCGGCACTGCCGTGACTTTTAATCCGCTGCTGCCCCAGTACAACAATTCAAAGTGTGTCTGCGGTACACTGATAAGATTTACACCGCGGTACAGCCCGCCATAGAATGTAAAATCTGCCGACTGTGGATACACGCTGCTCTTGTTCTCATTGCTGCACGCCACCGCCAATAAATTCTCACCTTGTATTTTACATGCATCTGTGATATCTGCGCGAAATATGGAATATCCACCCTCATGTGCACAGACCTCTCTGCCGTTTACATACACAACTGCCTGCTGTCCTGCCGCCGGAATCTCCACAAACACACGACCACCATCCAACGGCTGCCTTGGCGTCTCGAACATCCGTACATACCAGCCGCAGCCTCGGTCATAGCTGCCGTTTCCATCATGCCCATCCACTGCATTCCATGTGTGCGGCAAGTCCACCAGCTCCCAGCCCTCCGGAAGCCTGTCCGGAAGCGCTGTACATGCCCGGCTGAACCGCCAGCCTTCATTTAAATTGATCTTTGTTCTCATATGCCTTACTCCTCTCCTGATGCCCTCACGATTATGCCAACTCAAAATCCTCACTGTATTGTGACAGCGTGATCTGCTTGTCATGATAGCGAATGCGCATTGTTATTATATTGTGTTATTTTGTTTGAAAGTATGTGTTTCCTATGCATAAAAAAAAGAGACAATCTTTGTCTCTATTTCTCTTTCTCAGCCTGATCTCTATTTCCCATCGCATCAAAACGCACTTTATACTGTATATTTTTATGACTGATATGGTAAAACACCAGCGATATAACCACAATCCCCACCGCAATTCCAAGTGCTATGACAATCGTCTCCATCGCATAGACTTTTGCGCCGTCCGCATCGCCGTCCACGATCGCGCGCATCGTATAATAAAGCCGTCCGCCTGGTACCAGCGGAATGATGGACGGAATCAGGAAAACCGTCGCCGGCGCCTTCACAACCCGGGCAAGCGCCTCCGCATAGAGTGTCACCACCGCAGCCGGTATGAAATTCTGCATTAGCGGGGACAGCCCCATCTCCGCGCACACGCAGTAGAGAAACGTCGATACCACACCGCCCACACAGCCGTACACGATTTTATTCCTCTTCACATTGATGTTCAGACAATACCCCAGTGTCCCGATTGCCGCAGTCAGTATCATGACAAAATATTTTTCAAAAAACTGCAAGATCATTTCACACCAGACCTCCCAACATCATAATCGCGATACCGAACCCTGCCGCGATGGCAACCGCCATCATCAACGCCTCGGCAAGCCGCAGAATTCCTGTGATGATATCCCCGCACATCATATCCCGCAGGGAGTTCATCAGATTGATTCCCGGAATCAGCAGCATAATGCTGCCAATCATAACCATATCTATATGCTGCCCAATTCCCGCTAAAACAGACAAAATACAGAGAATGCCCGCGACAATGGAAATTGCCAGACTGTACACTACCCGGTTCCTGCCATGTGCCGAAAAAAGATAATCCCACAGATACATCAGCACAGCCACCACGCCGGCTGCCAGCCCGTCCCGCAGACTGCCGCCAAAAAACAGTGTAAACGCAGATGCCAGCAGCACATATCCTGTCATTTTTGATTTGTAGATGCGCTTTTTCGCGGGTGCCATAATCGCACAGATCCGATGCTGAATCTCATCACACGGCGGTTTCTTCTCACAGATATAGCGTGACAATGCATTCAGCTCCTCGAGCTTTTTCAAATCCGTCGGATACGGATTGATCCGTCTCGTGAGCGTATAGTTTTTCCCATCGTCCGCCTTCCAGCTTAAAATAATCAGGGAAAGAATCGTAAACACGTCCACAATCCCTCCGCCATAAGCCGTACAGATGCGGATGACTGTATCCTCCACCCGCAGGATTTCCGCGCCGCAGCGCAGCATTGTCTCCCCCATGTCGAGCGCGCACTCCATCACCCTTGATGGCGCTTCACAGGATTTTTCCTCGTCCATCTTCATTCAGCATCCCCCAACACTTCCATAACATTGTTATATTTCCCCTGGTAATACACCTTGCTCTCCTCTGACAGCTTTTGAAAGCTCCTCATCAGTTTCTTTTTGACAAACTCCCTGCCTTCCTCCATCCCCATACCTTTCTCCACATACACGAGATACAGCAGACCAGGCACATTGTCAAAATGTGAAATAGCATCCGCATCCGCAACGCACACTTCCTCCATACTCTTTCTCTCGGAAACCACACTACCCCTGTGATTGCGGATGCACGCCTGCACCAGTGGAATTTTCTGCTCGTCATAGCCATACGCCGTCAACATGTCATATGCCATGTCCGCCCCGTGGATATGATGCTGCTCATACAGACTGTAATCTGTGATAGATGCCACATCATGCAGCCATGCCGCAATCATGACCACTTCCCTGTCCGCTCCATACTGCTGTGCCAAAATCCCTGCATTGCCGACCACCGCAGCAATATGGTCATAGCATCCCATTCCAAAATGATTGGTTTCTCTACGGCATCTGTCATAGATTTCCTCTTGCAGACGCTCCAAAATATCTTCCCGCATAATCTTCTCCCTACCCATCGTGTTATCCTTTATTGGTTATGACTATCTTATCATAACTCCCATGAAAAGTCATTCCCCTTCCCTCTAGTTACTTTTCACACCCACGCCAGATTTGAGCATAATGATGAAATTGAAAAAAA
>CAMWJQ010000124.1 GCA_947174615.1 uncultured Lachnospiraceae bacterium | reverse complement strand
ATCATGCACCGCTGGTCCTGTATTCGGACAAGATTGATTATACCGCGATTCCCAATCTGCCAGATTATGTGGTGCATGCCAAAAAACCCTATATCCCAGACCCTTTGCCCAAATTTCTGGCGCTGGGTGATGCCAATGTCTCCGGGCATGAGGTCTCCGTCAGCGTACATAAGGACTCGGTTCTCATCCATGTACCCAAATACAGGATCATGTACGCCCTTGAGGAAACCCGCACCTGCACGCTGTATCTGACAGACAACACCACCATCGCAGTCGATGAAAAAATGGATGAACTCCGCCAGATCTTTGAGCCGTATGAAGAGTTCGAGCGCGTCAATAACAAGAGCATTGCCAACTTTAAATATGTGACCGCGGTCACGCCTGTCACGCTGATGATGCAGGACGCCAAAGAATTAAAAATATCACTCCTGCGCTACCGAGAATACAAGTGGCTGAAACAGGAAATCGACGAGCAGACTTAATATTTTAATATTCCTTTAAATCGTGACGATCACGCCGCCATCATTGGCGTACATACTGCTCACACCAGCTGCATCCAAGATCAGTGTCTCCTTGAAATGCAGCCTTTCCTCGATGTGGCGGCGCACACACTCCGCTGCTTTGAGATTGTTGCAGTGCGTGATCATCAGCCGCTTCTTTCCTGCATCCACGGCTTCCTCGATCGCGGTCTCCGCCATCTTTGCCAGTGCCTTTTTCATTCCGATTCCCTGCCCCAGCTGGATGATGCTGCCATCGTCTGCCCCCATCACTGGCTTGATATTGAGCGTGGAAGCAACAAGTGCCTTGACGCGAGAAAGCCTGCCATTTTTCCTGAGCGTATCCAGATTTTCCAGTACAAAATAGGTGTTCATCTCTTTTACAAACCGCTCCAGCTGCGCTGTAATCTCCTCAAACGCAAACCCCTGCTCCTCAAGCTCCATAATCTTATAGGCAATCTGTGTCTCTCCACATGCCGCTGATTTGGAATCAATAACGCAGATATCCTTCTCTTTATCCTTTTCATGATACAGATTTTTCCCAAGAACTGCACTGTTATAACTTCCACTGAGCTTTGAAGAAAGCGTGACCACATACACGCGTTCTGCCTCTGTCTCGTATGCTGTGCGGTATCTCTCCGGTGAAGGACATGCGGACTTAGGGCATTCCGGGCAGGATGCCACTGCGTCAAGAAACTCCCGCTGGTCAAATGCCATATTGTCCTCTTTCTCATAACAATTCCCTACGATCAGCGTCAGCGGCACAATCTCAAACCGCTCGTCGTTCTTTAGTTCCTGCGGCAACTCACAGCAGCTGTCAACAACTATCTTATATCTCATCCGTGTCTACCTCTCATTTCTCAAAACTATCATATCTAGTATTCATAACTATGTATTATCTTATCATATAACACATCATTTGAAAAGCACTTTTAATAAAAACTTGAAGTTTCCTGCAAATACCAGTATACTTAAATATGAAATCATATGAAAAAGGAGAACATCATGATTGCACTGGAGATAAAGATTACAAAAAATATTATGAATGCGCTGCTCTTATCGGAGCAGTTCGATTCTTTTCTGACCGAGGAGGCTGTTATCACCACCTACAATACCTTTCACATTGACGGGCATCTTGTCAGGGACTTTTATAGCAGCGAGGAATGGGAACAAGTCGAAAATACGCATCCATCCACAGCCTTTTCCTGCTGGAAAGACATCCGCCCATTCTGCTTCCAGCTCATCAAGGGCAGAAAGACGCCCGTTTCCTTCAAGGTTGTGCTTCACGCTGCACCTGCACTGATTGAAAAAATAGCTGCAAATCCAGAATGCGGAGTTGCAGCCAGCCTGATTCGCTCCCTCGTCCTCAATATCCGCTATGACAACGGGAAAGTGACCTGCATCACCGGCAGCGCCTTTACCACCTTTGTCATGGACAAGAGTGCCGAAAGATTATGGGACACTTATGTGCGCCAGCTTTTGTCGAGCTTTGGGCTTGATTTCGAAGAGCAGTAAAAAGACTACGCCTTGGTCATTTTAGACCGAAATACAAGACTTGCCAGATACCCAAAAATCAGCGCGGCACTGCACCCCACTGCACCGTTCGTAAACCCTCCCTTGAACAGCCCGATAAAGCCATCCTTGTCAACTGCCTCCTTCACGCCTTTCATGAGGATATTTCCTTACCCCAGAAGCGGAACATTCGCTCCCGCTCCCGCGTATTCTGCAAAGGGCTCATACCAGCCAAAGAAGCTGATCACTGCCCCTGTGCAGACAAGAAGCACCATCACACGCCCGGGGAGCATCTTTGTGCGGTCCAGAAAGATCTGCGCAAGGGCACAGACAACACCCCCGACCCAGAATGCATTGATATAATCCATCACCATAAAACCACATACCTTTCCTATTGATTTATAACAGTTCAGCTTCAATGTTATTTAACAAGCTTTGCAGCAAGTGCAACGTTCTGAGCTTAACTGTTCCATTGATTTCTATTTAGGATTAGTATGTGGCTTTTTTTGAATTTTATTCTATTTTAACCGCTTCGCAAGTTCCATGACAATCTCACGAATATTTTTATTTTCACACTCAATCGTAAGATTGGCATATTTCTCATATAAAGGGACACGCTCATCATACAATTCGCGCAAAGTCTCACCTTTCCTAAGCACCACGCCGCGTTCTGCAAGGTCTCCGAGACGCTCCCTGATGCCCTCGTAAGATAATTTCAGATAGCAGATTGTGGCTATGCTGCGCAGATGTTCCATCGCCTGTTCATTGTAAACAGCGCTTCCTCCGGTCGCTATCACTGCCGTTTTGGGATGCAGCGAGGCATTGACTCTGCCCTCGATCGCAAGAAACCCGTCAAGCCCGTACTCTTGAATTAAATCATGCAGCTTTTTCCCCTCCTGCTCCTGTATGACAAGATCCGAATCCACAAACGCCATCCCCATATTTTTCGCAAGCACTACACCAATCGTACTCTTGCCAGCCCCGGGCATCCCAATCAACACAATGTTCTTTGTCTTCAACGTACCTCACTCCCAGCTATTCATGATTCGCCAAGATATGCAACTACTTCGACCTCACAGAGCACACCCTTTGGCAAATCCTTCACTGCCACGCAGCTTCTTGCCGGATTCTGTGTGAAATACTTCGCATAAACTTCATTAAATGCCGCAAAATCCTGAATATCCGCCAAAAAACAAGTCGTTTTAACCACCTTGTCATAATCTGCATTCGCTGCCTTTAATATTGCGCCCACATTTTTCATGGACTGTTCCGCCTGCGCCGTGATGCCCTCTGCCTCCACATTCCCCGTTGCCGGGTTGATGGGAATCTGCCCAGATGCATACAAAAAATCCCCTGCAAGAACTGCCTGTGAGTAGGGACCAATTGCCGCCGGTGCCTTGTCTGTACTTATTTTTCTCATGAAATTTTCCTCCTATTTTCCTTTTTTGAAAGCTTCGTCATTACACTTCCGGCTCGTCAAACGCCACTGTGACATAATATCCTCTCGTATTTTCCTCCACGGAAACGACTGTGCCGCTCTTGGACTGGAGCCTGTTCCGAAACGGGATATTCCCCGACATAGCGACTGCCGGATTGATCGTATAATAATAATTACTTGGCAGAACCCCCTCTGTAACAGTGACGAAATCACCTTCCTTCACTTGTCCAGGACGCTCCATCTTGAAATCCATCCTGCGCATAAATCTCACTTCCTTATCTATTATCTTGTGCCATACTGTCTAAAATGTCAAGAAAAAAACCGAGAAACTTTCCCGGTTCTTTCAGAATACAATGCTTTATAACATAATGTCAACCCGTGTGTTCGTCGGCTTCGCGGGTTGTTTCGAGTTGACCATAAAAATTGTGCGCGCACTGTTACGGTAAACTGCCGCATCACTGATGCTGCGCGTCAGCGACGAAATCTTCTGTGATAACTGAATACAGCCGATTTTTGTCACTGCTGTATTCCCGCCGCTCAGCTGGTTTAATTCATTGGTGAGCTTCTCAATCTCGGTATTAAAATTCAATCTGTCCGAAATCGAAAAATGCCCATTGATGACCTGACTTGAAAGTCCTTCCATCTTTTTCATCATGTCCTCAATCTCTGTCTCACCGTTAAAGCTCTCCTCATCACTCTCTGCCTCGCCCTCTTCCTTCTCTGCCTGCTTCTCTAACTGCATACTGCGCTTGAGACCGGCTGCCGAGATCGAGATCATCACAGACTCATCATCAAGCTCCTGATTCTCTTCGGGCACAGTGCTGTTTACCTTCATCGCATGCTGCTGTCCCTTGCCGTTTGATCCAGCGTTGTCGATTGCCGCCGCTGCCCTGTTTGTCAGGGCAATGTTTGCATTTCTTACCTCCATAGACGCTCCTTTCCCTTATATATGCCGTGCAGAACCCCTCTTTCCGCACAGTCACGTTAAGATAATCTATAAGTCTATAACTTATGGTGTTTACTTATGGCATTTATCTATGTTAACTGCCCTTGTATATTATATCGAACTATTTGCGAAAAAATTTAGACTATTTTCTGAATTTTTCAAACAATTTATACAATTCAAACATTCGTCTGAATTTTCACTCATCTTTCTTATATGAGCGCCTCAATCACGACCCCATGTGCGATTCCCGGCACATTCTGCCCCTCATTAAAGGAAGTTTTGTTGAGCAGCGCCCCTGTTGGCACAAACAAGATACGCTTCCATTCTCCCTTGGCGAGCCTGGGCAAAATATGCGCTGACAGCACGACCGCCGAGCAGCCGCAGCCGCTTCCGCCTGCGTGCACATCTTGTTTCTCTGTGTCATAAATCAACAATCCACAGTCATAATGTCTGTCGCTGATATCAATATTTTCCTGCGAGAGCAGTTCAAACAGCGCCTGCTGCCCGACGCTTCCCAAATCTCCTGTAAAGATCGCATCATAATCCTGCGGTTTTCTGCCAAAATCTTTCAGATTCGTCGCGATCGTCCACGCCGCAGCGGGCGCCATCGCACAGCCCATATTAAAAGAATCTTTAATGCCGAAATCCTCAATCCGCCCTACTGTGATCCCAGTGATCCCTACCTTGTTTGAATACTTGCCCTCATACTCGTTCTTGATGGTCTTACCAGACACGGACTTTCCTGATGCATGGATATGCTGCAGCAAAAATCCTGCGCTGCCCGTCACCGTCCAAGATGCATAGAGCGGACGCTGTCCGCCATATTCGAGCGGATAGCGAAATTCCTTCTGCGCACTCGCAAAATGACTCGAAGTCAGGCTGATCACGCGCTCCGCATAACCTGCCGCCACACTCATACTCCCCAGACACAACGATTCTCCGCAGGTAGAACATGCACCATACAGACCAAACAGCGGAATATTGTAATCCACAAGCCCGAAAGAACTTGCGATATTCTGTCCGAGCAAATCTCCTGCATACAGGTAACGGATATCTCCAGTATCCGCCCCCGTCTTGGACAATGTGAGCGCCACTGCCTCCTTCTGAAGCGCACTCTCTGCCTTCTCCCATGAATCCGCCCCGAACATATCATTCTTATCCTCACTAACCTTGTCAAAGCTGCCCGACAACGGTCCCTCATTCTCCATCTGTCCCACTACAGAGCCGCTTCCCATAATCAGTACCGGACTGCCATATGCCACGCTCGATGTGCCGAGCGCCTGATTTTTTGATGTATTATTCTCCACGAAATAGCCTCCTGTTTGTCACTTGATTTCATCGACTGATATAAAATATATAAGAATATTCTGCCGTAAAATATTAAATTTATTCTGCCCAAGTACAATCGCGCCGGAAAATTTTCTTCTCCTGAGCGCACAAAAAAACATCTGCCATTCTTTAGTCTGGCAAATGCTCTTTTTTCAAACTTTATACACAATATAATAATTTTAACCGCTTTAACATCAACTCATAGACTTGGGCAGATTTCATTTTTAAAAAGATATCCCTAAAAGCGCTCGTATGAAAAAACGCTACCGCTTTCCCTACCTTTTTCTTTACCAAATCATATTCCTGCAGTGACTTTAGATACTGGATTGTCTTATGAAATGTGATACCTGTAGGAAAATAGATTCCATTTGTCCCCTTTCCTTTAAAACAGGAGTCATGATCATAAACCGGGTACAATCCGACAATCTCATTGTTGCACATCTCCACGCCAAAATTGTCCCTGTTTCTGTCAATATTCAATGTGATATAATCCATGATCTGCATTAATATAAACTGTTCTGCATCCAAGGACATTAAAAACTGATAACTTGATGACTTGTAAGACATCGTCACTTCATTGTGATAGCTCATAATATCCCTGTAATGAACCAATTCGCTGTTCTCAGAGGTCAAAATCTTGCATACGGAACAATCCCGCTCATAGATTCTCTCATACCAGTACCGCGTCGGGCTTTTTAATCCCAGCACAGATGCTATCACCGCAGAAACAATCTCAGACCGGATCTCATCCACTGTTTCTTCTTTAAACAGTAAAATCTCCTGATTGCGGTGAAGATAACACTTTGGTTTTGTCCCTTTATTGCATAACTCACCTGTATACAATTCATCTCCTAACTCAATTGTGTCTACGACTCCCGTCAAAGCAACCTGCGCTACCTGCGCTGAAAAGCGATTGGCATATAGGTTTACGCTGTCCCAGCTTTCCTGTGATGTCAAAGATTTAATCCAATAGTTATCTCGAAAGCTCAGCGCCCTGCTGATAATACTGATACTGACATCGGACTGGTCGTCCACCCCGCAGGAGGCTAATATTTCCTTGCAATAGACCCTGTTCATTGAGAGAACACGCAGTGAACAGAACTTTCTGACACTATCAAAAGTATACTTACCGTCTTGGCGTCGGATACAGATCGGGATATACTCCTCGTTCAATAACTCGATCTCCCCTGTCTTAATATCAAATCTGAATACCTTTATGTCTTTGTACATCAAAAGATATTCCATGCTTCTTCCTCCTGTACAAATCAGCGCCTAATGTCTTTATGCGAACCATATGCATTACTTAAGGAACTGCAGGAAAATAACTGACGCATCTTTACTTGTCTATTTCTCCGATAGCAAACTGCTGAGACAATTGACAAAAAGCCTCGCCGTAAGGCATTGCCCTTTATGCCTTTGCCTTCTACGCCTGCGTTTTTATACCGTTACGAAATAATTTACGCTCGAAGAAATATCCTGCACTAAGGAACTGCTCATAAATTACTCATGACAATTACTTGTATAAATGTCCATCCGCGGCATCAGAAAATCTTGACGTAAGGCATTGCCCTTTATGCCTTTGACTCCTATGCCTGCAATTTTCTTCTTTGCAGCTGAACATTTATACGGCGCACTTGTCACAAGTAATTTCTGAACAGTTCCTAACTGCATTTTACATGATATCATGATTAATTTAGCTCTTATTATACTATATTCCCTCCTCATTTTCCAGTACTAATTTACGCTGTTTTCTGCCAATTCCCTGCCCGTGTTACAATTCACACCAACGCCAGTTATTATCAGCTTATAAGTAATTGAGGTGTGAAAAGTAACTTGCCCGTTACCGTTTACTCCGTTCCAATAACGGGCAAAAATCCGTGCAAAATTTGCAATACGAACAAGGTTCGTTATGCAAATGGAATGGTTCAGTTCCTTAACAGTTGATTTACCCCTCTGTAAAAGGTATAAACCTTGGTCGCAAATACGTATACTTTCCACGGATTTCCTCCGCCTGTCCCTCGCTGATGGGATCCGCGCTGTCTGCATCATACTCGGACTCTTTGGAATAAAACCAAGGGTGGTCTGTGTCTTTTGCAGCATCATAGAGAACGGATTCTACCAAATTAAGTTTCAGACCATCAAAGGTATAATATGAATAATTTGAATTGGCTGCACCGCCAGAACCCTCATTCGCAATCATACCATTGCCGCACAAATAGTATCTGTTTCGTTCCCATCCGTCCAGTACATGAACCAGTTTCCCATCCGACACAGTATAGACATCGTAGACAATCCCATTCCATACATCATTCGTACTTTCTTTATCCGACACATTCGCCCCAAAAATCAGTTCCTCCGTCCCGTCGCCGTTCAAATCCTCGATTAGATAGCCCAAAATACCATAATCCCAATCTTTTTTCATAAAGATGACACTGCTGAAATCATAACCTTCCGGCACTTCCCCATTATTCTTTATGACGCATCCCCGTGCTGCAGCAATCAAATCTCCGTAATAGTCCTGTTCCTGCCCTTCTACCGTCTGATTTTCTCCAATGGGCATTATACTCTGCGAGCTTGTATCCAATGACAGATAATACAGCTCTTCTACTGGATAGTTCTGTGCATTGCTGTACTGCTCATTAAACTCCTGCATCAGCTCTACTTCTGCGCTGTAGCTGGTTCCGTTCCATCTGTAAATCCGCGTATCATAACACATCTCACCATTTACATCATAAGATGCTACAATGACCAATCCCGCTGCACGATCCTCTCCTATCGTGACAGTGTCAAAGAAATAGATTTCCACGAACTTACCAATCGGAATGTTATTGCTCCGCACATCTGGAAAAATATAGTCTGCCATTTCCAACGGATAATACACCACCTCCGACATCGTCTTTCCAAAATCTGACACTTTGCCGCCTTCCTTAAAAAAGCACAGTTTATAATCTTCGCCATCCTGTTGCGGAAGCGTATACATCAATGCCCCCGATCCGATACTACCCAGATTCCCCTGCATCAAACCCTGCATTTGCACATCTGACGAAGTATCCCCGCCATCCTGTACGCCCGCTGTCTGTTCGTTGCCTGAAGTCATCTCATGCGGTGTATTATCCGTTTGCACATCTGACAAATGCACCGTTTCTTCTGAGATAACTGCATTAATTCCCTTTCCTTCCCTTTCTGCATCGTCCAAATCTTTTTTTCCGTCCTGTCCTATTGTGCAGCTACACAAAAAAAGCGCACACAAAAGCATGCAGGCTGCTGTTACTGTTTTTTTCATTTTCATTCACCTCTGTTTGTTAATCATTTGATTCACAAAAACTTTACCATACAAAACAAAAATTGTCAAGACAGGGTTGTCGCAAGTCGCAAAAGGGAACACTAAAAATGGAACACACCTGTTTCGCGAATTTTTGAGTCCGCTTTCATAAGACGATGAAAGTACTGGAAGCCGAAAGCGCAGCTGCATCAAGACCGTTCTACACCGCATGAGCCAAGACAGGAGAAAAGCGGTCACGCCGGGGAGCATGACCGCTGGAATGGCAATAGCCTCAACGAAACACCGCCGTCACCGCCGCGCCGCCCTGTGCATCATTTTCGAGCAGCAGCTTCCCGCCGTGCTGTTCGCAGTATAGCCTGCTGATATACATGCCAAGCCCCGTGTGTTTCAGGCTGTCCTTGATATTCTGCTGGAAAAACGGTTCTTTTATTTTCTCCGATGGTTCTGCAAATCCGCAGCCGTCGTCTGTGACACAGATTTTCAGTTCCTGCCCTGTCAGAAGGACTTCTATCTTAATCGTTGTTTCCGCATATCGCAGGGCGTTGGACAGGATGTTTTCCACAACCTCCAGTATGATCTCCTTATCCCCCATAAAGCCCGCCTCGGCCGCCAGCACTTCAAGCCGGATTTCTTTGTCCCCTGCGAGAACGCCGATTTCCGCCCGAAGGTCTGTCTCGAGCTCTCCAACTGTGATTTCCCTGCGCGAAATCTTCCTCGACTCGAGACTG
>CAMWJQ010000123.1 GCA_947174615.1 uncultured Lachnospiraceae bacterium | reverse complement strand
CTTTATATTGCAGGCTTTCCAAGGACGACGGCACGAACAACGAGTCCAACAGATGCGGCAAGAAAGGGGGATTTAAATGCAAGAGACTAATATTGTCTATTTGGCAGATGGAAGAACAGTGGTTTTAGACGATGAGGAGGATCTTATTTTATCTTTGATTTCAAACAATAAAACAGAGGATACATGGACGCTTCCCTACCCCCCCGGCGGTTATGGCGGCGGAGCGCTGCGGATTTCTCCATCCGAGAGGTATTTGATTTTTTCCTATTTTTCCGGTGAGAGCGAAGAAGCGTTCGCACTGTTTGAAATTGAAAATGGTCGGTTGAAATTTTTATATAATTCTGGATATTTGTATGGCGAGGAGGCCAGTTACAGCTTTGTGAATGATGAGGAGATTATAGTTCAAACCTTTCGCACCGGAGCATGGTATAAGGAAAATGCAAAAACAGACGAAAACGGTGAAGTTTACTATGAGTTTGGTGAACTAAATTTGTTTGACATAGAAGCCCAGGAGCTGCACAGACACATCATTCATGTTTATCCCTCCGAAGATTGGGAAGAAGAGGAGACGGATGTCGGCTCCTTTATGTTTTCTGAAAACCATGATGGTCAATATCATGTGATCGTACCATGGGGCAAAGCATTATTCAGTGAGCCATTGGAAGACATCCTTGTTGTCAGAACAAAACAGTGAACATAAGTTTGTTATGAAGACAGCAAAGCGGGAAACCCCTAAAATGGCGTTCCCGCTCATTCTACGCAGCGCGGAACACCGCAGTGACAACAGCTCCGTCTTTGTTCTGCAGTGTTAGAAAACCGCCATGTTTCTCACAGAGCACTTTGCAGATATTTAATCCCATGCCAAAGTGTTCTGAATCTGTTTCTTTCGACGCCTTATAAAATGGTTTTGTGGCTTCCAGGAGGTCTTTGTCAGAAAACCCCGCGCCATCGTCAGAGACCGTGATGCGAAAGAAGCCGTCAGTGATACAGGCGGATACCAGAATTTGCCGCCTGGCATATCGAATGGCGTTTGACAGCAGATTTTCATAGACCTGCATGATAACAGCCGTATCAATCGTTATCAGCACAGGTTCACTTTGCTGCGGCATTTCCTCAAAAATGAAGGTCTTATCGGCGCAGATACAGGTCCCTGTCTCTTTGAGCTGCCTGAACAGACGGGGTTTATCTACCGCCTGCCGATGAAGCTCAATGTCCTCTAAGCGCTGCAAAGTGTTCATGGTATCGACATAGTTCTCAAGCCTTGCGATGTGGCGCCGCATCATCTCTGCAGTCTCGATGATTTTTTCTTCGGACATATTGGGCGTATATTTGACCAGCATTTCACTCTGACCTTTGAGCACGGTGAGCGGCGTCCTCAAATCGTGTGCAAATGCAGCGTTCAGCCGTCTGCGCTCCTCAATCTGACGCCATAGTTCGAGATTGTTGTCGCGCAGCGCGCGCCGCATTTTTTCAAAGGACAGACAGAGCCGGCCCAGTTCGTCCTGCCTGTCATAATGGATCTCAAAATCAAGGTTGCTGCCTGCGATTTTGTCTGCTGCGCTGCCAAGGAGCTCCAGCGGTTTTTGCAATGTTTTTTTATAAAACAGAATGCTCGTCAGGATGAGGCATACAATAAAGCTGACCGGATAGACAGCGCCGCTTGACACGCCTAAAATATCATATTTTATCAAGTCATAGGGCGTGAAAAATGTCACAATATCCACTGTGTAACGAATTTCTACCTGGATGTCGTCCCTGTACAGCGTGCCCTTGTGCCCCTCGAGGTTCTGCATGGTTTTCTCATATTCAGCCTGATATTTCTGGCGGATTTGATTCTGTTTTTGCTGGAAGAAGCGCGACGATAGAAATCCCAAAAGCAGTGACAAGAGAATATATAAAATAATATAGACGGCAAAGTCTTTTTTTATGGATTGACGTCTTGATTTTTTGCCCATCGGTATCCTATCCCCCAGACTGTTTCGATATATGGCTTCATGCCTGCGTCCTTGAATTTCATGCGGATGCGGCGGATGTGCTCGGCGATTACGGACGCGTCGCCCTCACTGTCGTAGTCCCACACCAATTCATAGATGCGCTCTTTGCTGAAGACCTGTCCCCTGTGCTGTGACAACAGTTCAATAATATCAAACTCCTTTTTGACAAGCGCAACCGGACTGCCGTCATAATAGAGACAACGCTCCGTGTAGTCAATCGCCAGATTGTTGTCAAAGCGGACTTTGGCTGCCTGGTGCTGGCGGCGTTCGCGTCTGAGATGCGCTGCGACCCGCGCGCCGAGCTCGTCCATGGAGAATGGCTTTACAATGTAGTCGTCAGCCCCGACGCCAAAGCCGTTGATTTTATCGGCGTCGTCAATTCTGGCAGTCAGAAACAGAATCGGGCAGCAGACGAAATCCCGTATACGCGCACAGACCTCCATGCCGTCAATGTCGGGCATATTGACGTCGAGCAGAATCAAATCCGGCTGTTTTTCCGCCTGCGCGACAGCTTCAAGACCGTTTGACGCAGTCAGCACATCATAGCCGTTTATTTCAAAAAAGTTTCTCAGCATCGTGACGATATCCGGCTCGTCGTCGGCAATCAGTAGTTTTTCCCGCATAATTTATCCTCCAATATCATGATATGGGTGAAATTTCAACTTTTTATCAACTTTATATGATTCCTTATTATAGTGATTTTTATGAGAAAATCAACATTGTACTAGTACATCATTGCATTAATTCTCAAGTAATCAGCACCCGCTGTTCACGCCATCGCCGCGTTAGTGTGAGTCAACGATGCCGCCGCATCGCCTCCTTTCACCGCCTTGCTGCTAGAGCGTGTCGGTGCAGCGCCTGTGCGAAAGGATAACATAAAGGTCTGTGTTTTGGGTGTACGTCAGACAGTCCAAAGTGCAGCATACGCACACTTGTATTGCAAAAACGAACGAGATTGCTATACTAATTTTATAGGGAGGGCGCCGAGTATGAAAGTCAATTATTATAAGGATTCTTTGTTATTGGAAAACAGGGTGGACGTCTACTATCGGGAACAGGACGCTGAGATTATGGGACTGATGGAATATCTCGAGGCGGACCAGGTGATTGTGGGGCGCAAAGATCAGACAGTGAAGCGCATTTTTCTGCGCGAGATCTATTATCTGGAAATTGTAGACCGGCATTGTTTTGCCTACCTGGACAGTGAGGTTTTCCAGATTGAATTGAGTCTGCGGCTCTTTTTGGAGAAATACAGAGCATGCGGTTTTGTCCAGATTGGCAAGTCATTGGTGGTGAATCTCCACCGAATTGACCGCATTAAACCTGATCTTAATATGCGGATGCATCTGATGATGGAGAACGGAGAGGAGCTGGTGTTAAACAGGGCGTACAAGAAGTCGTTTATGGAGTGTCTCAAAAACGCGAAAGGAGGGAAAAATGAAGCTTATTGATAAGAAAAGTTTTCTGCCGACCGTGTGTGTGATTTATACGATGGTGTCTGTGGGAAAGATTGTGATCGAGGCGGTGACGCAGGAGAAGTTTGGCAATGACCAAAGTAATATGCTGACAATCTTATTGTTTGCTTTTCTAGGCACGCTGGTTTTATCCCAGCATTACCGTTTGGCGCAGCTTCCGCTGCTGTTGGTGGCAGTACTGCAGTATGTGGTTTTGATTGCAGTGGTCATGTTGTTTACATGGATATCGGGATTTTTCACACAACTGCATCCAAGGGCTTATATGGATATGTTTCGGTCGTTTACAGTGCCCTATGTGATTGCGGCGTTCATGTATTATGGATCTTTGTATTTGGAGGTGCAGAAAGCCAATCAGTTGTTAGGGCAAATAAAGGAGGATTATAAGAATGAAGATAAAAAATAAGAAATTAGGCTGGGATTTGTTTAGCCTTGGGCTTACTGCGTTTGGCGGTCTTGGCATAGAAATTCTCTATGTAGCTTTTCTGGAACCGCTTCTCTATGGGGGACAGATGGGCGGCTGGTCGGATGGTCAGCACATCGCGCACTGGGTTTTGACCTGCGTGACTTGGGGCTGTATCGCGTTTTGGATAGTGCGGTCGGCAAAGAAAAACTATGATTTTGACATTCTGGCAGTGTGTGAAACCATGCGGGCATGGCAGTGGGCAGCGGCATTTTTGATGGTGGCGGCAGCGGTTGCTGTACAGTATTATGACTGGGGCGGAATAAAATGTATCCGGGAATGGCAGCATCTTGGCGCGGTGAAGTTTGTGTTTCAGTATCTTTATTATGCGTTTGAGACGGTGCTGTTTCTGTTGATTATTGTGTTTGCGCAGAAAGCCTTTGAGGTGTGGCTGGGGCATGAGAAAATCCCTTACGGCGGTATCGTGTGCGGGTTGACATGGGGGCTTGGCCACGCCTTGACAAAGGACAGTCTGGTGATTGGGCTGACGGGCGTACTGTGGGGGGTTGCGCTGGGGGCGTCGTATCTTGTGGCAGGCAAAAATGTCAGGAAGGCGTGGGTGGTTTTGTTCTTGATGTTTGCGGTTTAAATATGCTCAATCTGCAATACCAAAGTTTCAATATTCGAACATGGCAGTATCCATGCGGTCTTGATCCTTAATCGTCAAAATATTTCTGCGGCCAGACGTATTGTACATGGTCTCTGTAGCGCGCATGTTCCGTGAGGCGCGGGGCAAGCGCGGGGATGTCATACCGGCGGGCGGTTTCCCAGTCTAAATCAAGGCAGCTAAGATTTTTCATGGTGGCGATGACTTCCAGTCCGGTCAGACCGGGATTGCCATAGAGATTTAACGACCATGCACGGCAGTATTCCAAGCCTGAAATATCCTGTATGCCTGTGTGGGACAGGTCCAGGGATCCCAGGCGCTTGCATTTGCGCAGGGATGCCAGTGTGCCCGATTCTATAGGATTGCCGCGCAGATGCAGCGCATTGAGGCTGTGCAGTCCGCGCAGGGGTTCTAAGCTGCGGATTTTGTTGCCCATTAACCAGAGCTCCCGCAGCTGCTCCAGACCCTCGAGCGGAGATAAATCTGAGAGGAGATTATAGTCCAGTGTCAGCTCTTTTAGCCGGTGGAGTGCGGCAAGCGGCGAGAGATCCGACACATCGTTACAGCGCAGATCTAACCTGCGCAGATGCCCGCAATTTCGCAGAAAGCAGAGGTCTCGGATGCCGGATTCGCGCCGGGTGAACTCTTTTTCGCGCATGAGGCGCGATGCTGTCCGCCGCAGGAGGATATCGTGTTCTTGCTGCTCAGGGGAGTCGAAGCTTGGTGTTTGGACGGTCTCATTCGGATCTGCGTCGTCGGAAATCTCTATTCGGGTCAGCTGCTCCAGAGCTGCCATTTCCTCTGAATTTTCCCAGCAGACTGCACCGCGCCAGTAATCTTTT
Source organism: uncultured Lachnospiraceae bacterium (assembly GCA_947174615.1). Lineage (GTDB taxonomy): Bacteria > Bacillota > Clostridia > Lachnospirales > Lachnospiraceae > COE1. The sequence continues at coordinate 4,360 of CAMWJQ010000123.1, read as the reverse complement.
CTCGGCCAGGGGGTTCCCCACTGCCATTCGCCGGATTCTTGCGCTTTTCGAAGTTTTTTGAACGTTTCACTCTGCTCTTCTGGGATTGAAGAGGAAGACATCAGCGAGTTTTTCATCCAGTCCCGATGCCAGCCGCCGCTGCCCGTGTAGGAGAAGTCCTCAATCCAATGATAATTTGGATTTTTGTCGGCTGTCTCATAAAAATAGAAGAGAATCTCTTTCAAGGTCTCTGCGTCTTGACATACCATTTCTTTTTCGGGGCAGAGCTTGTACAATACATCGTCATGGTTCACAAAATAGTAACTGAGACCCAAATAAGTATCCACCCATGCAATCAGGGCAGTTCCTTCCGGAAAATACTGTATTTGCAGTGACAAATTGCCTGCAGTGCAGATCAGTTGCCCTGCATCGGCACAGATCGTGTTACTGTGGGTCAAACCGTCTGACGTTTGGCTGATTTGTTCGATAAATTTTGTCCGCAGCGCGGCATAATCCCGCATTTCAAAGAGAGAGGCTGCCTTTTCCTCCTCCGAAGAATCGTTCCGATCTTTACAGGGAGAGATCTTCAGACAAGGCAGGCTGCCCAGAATTTGTTCAAGCTGGGCTGCGCTTGTGATGGTTTCACCGTTGAGTGTGAAGTTTTGCTTGGTGGATGTTTCGGACAGATTGTTCATCGCAGGCTCCTTTTTTATCATAAACTTTTTATCTTAAATTTTTTTTCATAAATTTTTTATCTTTAATTATTATAAAATAGATATGGATGAAATGCAATGCTGTGCTGTTCAATCTTGAACAGTTCCTATGCTGTTCTATGGGCTTTGCAGCGAGTGCAAAGCTGAGCGGAACAGTAAAATCCTGTAAGGAAACGGCATTTTCGGTCAATGAAAAGCGTTAATTGTACGAATTTGTCGAACGATTCTCCCCCGAAACGTCTTGTGGGAATGCATGGAAATGATTATACTTAGAATCACAGTGGGCGTTGTACGGATTTTTATCAAAGATTTTATTCCAATCAAAAGGGGGAGAACACAGAATGTCAAAGGAAACGACTACGATGTTACTGACACTTGTTTTTATGGCGATCGGTATCTTATATCAGGTGGCGATTGGCGTGATATACCAAAGAATGATCCAGCAGGCAGACACTCTTTCAGGGATGGACAACAAGCTGCTCAATCAATGCAAGGAGCGCTTTATCAACTGCTACAAGCTAAACGGCGGCGTGGCGAACATACCTGTGTTTGTAGATAAGTACATCAACCGCATCCGCGTCTTGGGGATGAGCATTAATTTCATGAAACATTTGTCGGGGCAGCTGATGCTGGCAGGCGTTTTCGTCGCGGGCTTCGGCGTGTTCAGCGGCATTGTGGAGGGGCGGCGGTTTGTGGATCTGCTTCCGTTTTACATTATCAGTCTGTTTGGCATCTATCTGTATCTGAGCGCGCTGTCCATCGTGGACATGCCCGGACGCAGGCAGATGCTCAAGACGAACCTGACGGACTATCTCGAAAATACGGTCGCACAGCGGCTCGAGCACGGTATCGTTGAGAAAGAAAAACTGCTGTGGGAGCTGGCGCAGGAGAAAAACGCCAAGGCGGAACGGCGCGCCAAATCCGAAATCCGGGCAGCGGAGGAGCAGCCGGAGCACGAAGCGCCCGAAACAGTGCAGAGTCCTGAGGAGGCGCTGGAGAAAAAAACACCGGTATTCTCTCAGGAGGAAGCACATGAGCTGGAGGAGATTCTGCGCACAATTATCGGAAATCGGGTATAACAAATGCAGCGATCTGTGATAGAATGAGATGATGTAGGAATAGGGCTGCCAGGCGTATGCGAACACAACAGAAATATGCTGTTTGCTGAGAAAAAGGCATACTGGGCAGAGATGGACGCGTTGATGAAATAAGGATGAAGGAACAGTGAAGAAGATTTTGATCGTCGAGGACGACAGGAAATTAAATGACGGAATCGTGCTGGCATTAAGAAATGACAGGTATGTATTTTCACAGTGCCGGACGATAGCGGACGCGAGGAAAATATTAGAGCAGGAGGACATCGCGCTGGTGCTTCTCGATGTCAATCTGCCGGACGGAAACGGGATTGATTTTGTGCGGGAGATCCGGGAGTACAGTCCGGTGCCGGTTCTGCTCATAACGGTGAACAATATGGAGCTTGATATCGTGACAGGTCTTGAGGCGGGGGCAAACGATTATATCACAAAGCCGTTCAGCCTGATGGTGCTGCGCGCGCGGGTGGCAGTCTGGCTTCGCGGGCAAAGCGGGCAGTCGGACCATTTCAGAATAGCCCATTTTGACTTTGATTTTGGAAAAATGGAATTTCGCAGGCAGGGACGTCTCGTGGAACTGAGCAAAACGGAGCAGCGGCTGCTGCGGATTTTGTGTGAAAATAGAGGCGCTGCCGTAAAGCGAAGCGATTTGATCGACAGGGTGTGGCAGGGAGACAGTGAGTATGTGGACGAACATGCACTGACTGTGACAGTCAAAAGACTGCGCGATAAACTGGAGTCAGATTCCGCGAATCCGGACTATATCAAGACGGTGTACGGCATCGGATATACATGGGCGGTGAATCAATGATGGGCAGTGCTGTGCTTGCGGGAATCGTGTCGTTTGCCGCCGCCGGGCTGATTTGGTATGCCTATTTTTACCGGAAGGAGAAAAAGCTGCTGCAGCGGCTGTATGATATCATCGAGCAGGCGGAGCAGACCGGAGTGAGCGCAGAAAAAGTCTCCGAAGAAAAAATCTCTATGATTGAGGATAAGTTTCGACGGTTCGTCAATAACAGTCTGCTGGAAAACGAGAAGAACCGACAGCAGAAGCAGGTGATTCAGGGGCTGATATCCGATATTGCCCACCAGACGCTGACGCCCATAGCGAATTTGAAGTTATATGCGGAGCTGCTGCGGGAAGCGGTCTGTTGCGGGACGGAGGGAGAGGAGAGAATCAATCCTGAATGGTCCGAGCTCACCGCGACACTGTGCGGGCAGACAGAGAAGCTCGATTTTCTGATTCAGTCGCTCGTCAAGCTTTCGCGCATGGAAACAGGGCTGATCGGCGTGCACCCGCAGACTGCGGACATACAAACCCTGTTTGACGCTGTGCATTGCGAGTATGGGAAGAGGGCGGCGGAGAAAGGGATCGAACTCACTTTCGAGGATAGCAGTCTGAAAGCGTTTTTTGACTTGAAGTGGACAGGGGAAGCGCTGGGGAATCTTGTGGATAACGCGGTCAAATATACGCAGGCTGGTGGAAAAGTGTGCGTGTCCGCGCGGGCATATACTTTTTTCGTGCGGATTGATGTGGCGGATAATGGGATTGGGATAGCGCCGCAGGAGTTTCACAGGATTTTCACGAGATTTTATCGAGGTCTCTCGGTGGATGACCAGCCCGGGGTTGGGATTGGGCTGTACCTGGCAAGGGAGATTGTGCGGGCGCAGAGAGGATATATCAAGGTGGCGTCAAAAGAGGGCGAGGGCACAGTGTTCTCGGTCTTTTTGCCGTGTGCAGATGCGGGAGAGTCGAGTTATTTTTCTACAGTTCCTAACCTTGCAATAGTAGAGGAATCTGATATAATGAAAACATAGAAAGGGTGGTTTTATGGATTTGAATTTGCAAATCACAGATATGGCAGGCTCGAGACCAGAACATTCAACGGTTATCGTAAATTTTGTTGCTGCAGTGAGAAAACAGTTGATGAACAGCGCTTGCTATGTTTTTTCAGATAATATTCAATATCGGTTTCATACAGATGAAGGGGAAGATAAAATCGTTATTCCGGATGCATCCATCAATTGCCGGATGAAGGCAAGACGCGGAAGTACCTTTATTGATGCCCCTCGTTTTGTGATGGAGGTCTTATCCGAATCGACAGAAAAATACGACCGCGGTGAGAAAAAAGAGCTTTACAGACAGCAGGAGGTTGATGAATACTGGATTGTTGATTGGAGAAAAAAACAGATTGAGATATATACGCTTGATTACGATGAAAAACAGGAGCCTCAATATTATTTATGGGAAACAATCACAGAAAAAAATAAAGAGAACTTAAAAATAGTTCATTTTCCAAACTTGAAAATAACGTTTGATGAACTGTTTGCGGAAGTGGATATAGAATATTGGTAAAATATTCAAAAACCAGAAAAAGACGCTGCTGAATTAGTAACGTCTTTTTTATATGCAGGGGCATGTAAAGAAATAGCGCGAACAATTTGTTTCAATAGTGTGATATTTCAGAAACCAGATTGAAATATTATTGTGATAGACTAAGGAGGAACAAAAGAGACTGTCACTTATACACCTCTGACGCTGCCGACGATAAGGCTCGTGTAGATCTCGGTGGTCGC
>CAMWJQ010000122.1 GCA_947174615.1 uncultured Lachnospiraceae bacterium | reverse complement strand
TTTTTTTCCAGCCGACGACGGCATACGATATCTAGTACGGTCTAGTGGGCTCGGAGATGTGTATCAGTGACAGGCACAAGCTGTTTACGCAGGCGGGAGAAAATGAGGAAATACAACGGCTTGAGGATGAACTCAATGAGGTGCTCAAGCGTCAGGGAAAGCTCAACACAGAGTTGAAGAGTCTCGCTGCATTCAAAAAGAAACGAATGCAGGAAATCGTGTCGATCATGGAGCTTCCGGACAGCGCTGCAAAGGAAAAAAAGATGGAGGAAAATAAGCGCATGATTGAGGATGCCAAGCAGAAGATGGAATACTACAATGATGAGCTTATGGAGATTCCCAAACAGATTGATGAGGCAAATTTTGCGCTGATGCTGGCGAGTATGCGGGTGTGTTACGGCAGGATTCAGCAGAATGTCCGAGATATCAATGAGATTAACCAGTGGGTCTCTGACTTTAAGGTACAGCTCAAGAAAAAGATTATTCTAAGGCAGCAGAAGGAGATCTGGAATGATGAGATGTATAATTATATGCATGATATATTCGGACCAGATGTAATAGATATGTTTGATATGAAATACAACCCCAAGAATGTATTAAATAAGGAAAAGGATTTGATTGGCGGAAAAACTCCCGGACAGGAATAGCTGTCAGGGAGTTTTTCGGAGGGGAGGGCTTATGGAATATGTGTTGACATCGGCAGAAATGAAAGCCTGTGACCAGATGGCAATTGACGAATATGGTATACAATCACTTGTTCTGATGGAACGCGCTGCGCTGGAGACTGTCAGGGCGCTTCTGGACAGGTTTGGCAGGGAGATTTATGTAGGCGTCATGGCAGGAAGCGGCAACAACGGCGGAGATGGAATTGCCATAGCACGTATTCTTCACGAGGAAGGAGTGCGCGTAGAGATCAATTTGATCGGGGACTCTTCAAAGCTGTCGCCAGAGGCAGCGGTTCAGCTTGAGACTGCGAAAAAGTTAAAGCTTCCGATTCATTATGGGGTGGAGCATATATTGTACGATGTGATCGTTGATGCCCTATTTGGAATTGGCATTACGCGTGAGATTGAGGGCAAATACAGAAAGGCAGTCGAGGCGGTGAATGCGTCGAAGGCAAAGATCATAGCGGTCGATATCCCGTCAGGTGTCAATGCAGATGATGGGCGTATTATGGGGTGTGCCGTGAAGGCGGATATGACTGTCACATTTGCATACAGGAAGTTGGGCTTGATGTTGTATCCGGGAGCTTCATGTGCAGGTGAAGTCATCTGCGTGCCGATCGGTATTCCCCATGCAGTGACAGAGAATAAGCGGACGGGAGTTGTCACCTTTACGGATGCAGGGGAGGATTTGCGATTTCCGGAGCGGAATCCTGCAGGCAATAAGGGAACCTTTGGGAAGCTATTGCTGATTGCCGGCAGCAGGAATATGGGCGGGGCATGTTTTCTATCCGCTTTGAGCGCTTATCGGTCCGGGGCAGGCATGGTTCGGATTTTTACAGCATCCGAGAATCGTGACAGTTTGCTGAAAAAGCTGCCGGAGGCGATTGTGGACACCTATGGGGAGGACTTGTGCGAGGAGGATTTTGACACGCTCCAATCAGCAGTTGAATGGGCGGATGTGGTTGCTGTCGGTCCAGGGCTTTCACTGTCAGCAAAGGCGAATGCGCTCTTGGAAATGACGCTTGAAAAATGTGACAAACCGTTGGTGCTTGATGCGGATGCGCTGAATATACTATCACAGAAGGAAGAGCTTCTGAGAATGTTTGAGTATGGATATAGAAAAAAGGATCATGATGTGATCTTTACACCGCATCTGGGCGAATTTGCCAGATTGAAGAAATGCCCGGTGACAGAGATTAAGAAGGACTTGATTGGCAGCTGTAAAGCTTTTACCAAGAAGTATGATATCTCTCTAGTGTGTAAGGATGCCAGATCGATCGTGACAAAGAGAGGGAAACTGACCTATCTAAATGGAAGTGGGAATGACGGGATGGCGACAGCAGGTTCCGGGGATGTGCTTACAGGGATTATAGCAGGGCTTTTGGCGCAGGGATACAGTGGGTTTGAGGCAGCAGTGATGGGGACGTACGCACATGGACTTGCCGGAGATGATGCGAGAAAGAGGACTTCGGCATATTTTATCATGGCACAGGATATCATCAAATCGCTAAAGAATATTACATCATAGGAAAATGGAGAGTTAGAACGCATGAAACATTATGACAGGGCTTGGGCAGAAATTGATCTGGATGCTTTGCTCTTTAATATAGAAGGAATAAAGAAAAGCATTGATAGGACAACACAAATTATCGCAGTCCTAAAAACAGACGGTTACGGACATGGCGCCGGACAGATTGCGCGGATACTGGAAAGTGATAAGCAGGTGTGGGGCTATGCAGTTGCCACTGCGGAGGAAGCATTTGCATTAAAAGAAGAGGGGGTCTGCAAACCGCTTCTGATCTTGGGATATACGTTTCCATACAGCTATGAACGTCTGGTTCAGGAAGGTGTGCGCTCTACAGTTTTTACACTTGAGACTGCGGAGGAACTGTCGCGAGTCGCTGTAAAGTCTGGAATACAATGCAGGGTGCACATTAAGATTGACACAGGCATGACTCGGATAGGCATTCATCCTGACGAGGAAGGTCTGGCGCTAATCAGACAGATTCAAGCGCTGCCCGGGTTGGAGATCGAGGGCATTTTCACACACTTTGCGACAGCAGACGAGGCAGACCGCTCGAAAGCGTATCATCAGATGACGCTGTTTCAGGACTATGTGGAGCGGATTGAGCTGGAGCTGGATTACAAGATTCCAATGAAACACTGTTCAAACAGTGCAGGCATCATTGAAATACCAGAGGCGCAGATGGATGCGGTACGGGCAGGCATCATTCTGTATGGATTGTGGCCGTCTGATGCGGTGCAGTCGGATGATAAAATACAGTTAAAGCCCATGCTGTCGTTAAAATCGCGCGTTGTGTATGTCAAGACGGTTCCTGCCGGACAGGAAATCAGTTATGGCGGAACCTTCACGACAAAGAGGGATACAAGGGTTGCGACAATCTGTATCGGATATGGCGACGGGTATCCGAGAAGTCTTTCGAATCTAGGGCATGTGCTGATCAAAGGACAGCGGGCTCCGATCGTGGGACGTATCTGTATGGACCAGTTTATGATTGATGTTACCGACATTGCGCTGCCGGTCTGCGTGGGAGATCCGGTGACGCTGATCGGAACGGACGGTAGAGCCTGTATCACGATGGAGGACCTCGGGGCACTGTCAGGCAGGTTTAACTATGAGCTTGCCTGTGATATCGGGAAGCGCATTCCAAGGATATACATGCAGGATAATACTTTAATCTATGAATAGTGCATTTTTTGTGAGCTGCATTGAATAAAAATTTCTCCGTTGGAAAAAATAGTATCATACAACAACAGAGAGGTGTATGAGAATGAGAAGAGGAGATATTTATTACGCAGATTTAAGACCGGTCGTAGGCTCTGAACAGGGGGGCGTGAGACCTGTACTTATCATACAGAATGATGTGGGAAATAAGCATAGCCCGACAGTGATCTGTGCGGCGATCACATCCAAGATGAACAAGGCGAACCTGCCTACGCATATAGAGTTGAATGCGGGACACTACGATATGGTAAAAGATTCGGTAATCTTGCTCGAACAGTTGAGAACGATTGATAAGAAACGTCTAAAAGATAAGGTATGCCATCTGGACTCGCCGATCATGCAGAGAGTCAACAGAGCCTTACAGATTAGTCTTGAGCTTGATACATAGGGCTTTGGATATTGACGTTTATCAATAGTAATGTTATATTAGTAAGGTGTAGTCTGCAAGAGCAGTTTACACCTTCTGTTTTTATGCGCACGGGCATGGGAAAGGTTTTTCACCTGATCGTTGCACATGTGTGCTCAGAAGAATATAAAGATTCAAAAATGAAAAGGAGAGAAAGTAGAAAATGGACGACGGAGCGGCTTCGGCCGGTAGTGTGATATTGTTTTTGGTGATGCTGTTTATTGAGGCAGTTCTTGTTGGATTTAACAAGGCGATCGTCCTTATGAATGAAAAGGAAATCAGCCGCAGAGCAGAGGAGGAGAAGGACAAAAAGTCTGTTCTTTTGAACTGTATCATTGAGCGTGCGACCATCTATGTCAATTCGATTCAGATGATTACAACGCTGATTGAACTGGTGATGGGGTATTTTTTCCTGCCAAGATGGACTGCGGCACTCAGAAGATGTCTGGAACAGTTGTCAGTGCTGCAAGAGGTCAGTGAGACTGTCCTGGGCTGGATGGCGCTGATTCTGGCAGCAGTCCTGCTCATGTATGTGATACTTACCTTTGGCATTCTCCTGCCAAAAAAGCTCGCACAGAAATATCCGGATGCGTGGGCGTACAAATTTATACGCCACATACAGTTTCTAAGAACGATGCTGTATCCGCTCACAGGGATTATAGCGGTCTCCGCAAATGGTCTGCTGCGGGTTTTTGGTCTGCGGAATGAGGATGAACAGGTGGATGTCACAGAGGAGGAAATCATCTCGATGGTGACAGAGGGGCATGTGCATGGTGTCTTCGAGGCAGGAGAGGTGGAGATGATCACCAACATCTTTGAGTTTGGCGATAAGAAGGCAAACGATATCATGACACACCGCAATCATATTATGGCGATTGACAGTGCGATGCCGTTTAAGGATGCACTTGGATTTATGCTGGAGGAGAGCAACAGCAGATATCCTGTCTATGAAGAAAACCTTGATCACATCATCGGGGTGCTGTACTTGAAGGATGCCATGCGGGCGCATACCAATGACGAAGGTCTGAATCAGCCGGTAGGGGCTGTGGAAGGGCTTCTGAGAGAGGCTGTGTTTGTGCCGGAGACCAAGAATATTGACGATTTGTTCCGCAGTATGCAGTCAGGCAAGAATCAGATGGTGATTGTCGTGGACGAATACGGACAGACTTCCGGACTGGTCACGATGGAGGATATTCTGGAGGAGATTGTCGGTAATATTATGGATGAATATGATCCGGAGGAGAATCATATCGAGGAGAAGGGCGAGAACGAGTATGTTATTGAAGGAATCATGAAGCTTGAGGATTTAGAGGAACGATTTGACATTTCATTTGGTGAGACGGAATTTGAGACGCTCAACGGATATCTCATCTCCAAGCTTGATCGGATACCGGACGAAGACGAAAACTCTGAGATCGAGATCGACGGATATATATTTAAGATTGTAAATGTGGAGAAAAATGTGATACAATCAGTGTTGGTCACAAAAGCTGCAAAGGAAGAGCCGGAAGCAGAGACAGATGAAGGCGTCTCTGAAAATACATAGATCAAAGATATATAAATATACAATGAAAAAATGAAGTTAAAGGAGAACGAAAAATGTCAGGACATTCAAAATTTGCTAACATCAAACACAAAAAAGAGAAGAACGATGCAGCGAAGGGAAAAATTTTTACGATCATCGGGCGTGAGATCGCAGTCGCAGTGAAAGAGGGAGGACCCGACCCTGCCAATAATTTCAAGCTGGCGCAGGTGATCGCCAAAGCGAAAGCAAACAACATGCCAAATGATACGATCGACCGCGGAATCAAGAAAGCTGCCGGTGACGGGAATGCGGTAAACTATGAACATGTTACATATGAGGGATATGGTCCGAACGGCATTGCAATTATTGTGGAGGCGCTGACAGATAACAAGAACAGAACGGCGGCAAATGTCAGGAGTGCATTTACAAAAGGAAATGGCAGTATTGGTACACAGGGGTGTGTCTCTTTTATGTTCGATGAAAAGGGACAGATTATCATTGATAAAGAAGAGTGCAGTATGAGTGCAGACGATCTTATGATGATTGCACTCGATGCGGGCGCAGAAGACTTTGCGGAGGAGGATGACAGCTTTGAGATCCTCACAATGCCAGAGGATTTTGATGCGGTATACAAGGCGCTTCAGGAGAATCAGATTGAGATGGCAAGTGCAGAAGTCACGATGATACCGCAGAATTATGTCTCGCTCACAGAAGAAACCGCTGTAAAAAATTTAAACAGAACCCTTGATATGCTTGACGAGGATGATGACGTACAGGCGGTATATCATAATTGGGAAGAATCATGACAATAAAGGGGGAGCGCTGATGGCAGAGGAGAAAAAGGGGTTTTTCAGCCGTCTAAAAGAAGGGTTAACAAAGACAAGAGATAATATCGTGGCAGGGATTGACGCCGTATTCTATGGTGCATCTGAGATTGACGACGACTTCTATGAGGAGTTGGAGGAAATCTTGATTATGGGTGATATCGGTGTCAATGCGACCAATGATATTATCGAGCGCATGAAGGAGGAAGTGAAAAAAAGGCATCTGCGGCATCCGTCTGAGTGTAAGGAACTGTTGGTTGAGAGTATCAAGGAGCAGATGCGTGTCGGTGAGACCGCGTATGACTTTGAGAAGGAGCAGTCTGTTATTTTTATCATAGGGGTCAACGGTGTGGGCAAGACCACTTCTGTCGGAAAACTTGCAGGTATCTTGAAAAAACAGGGCAAAAAGGTGCTGATTGCCGCCGCAGACACTTTCAGGGCTGCTGCCGGGGACCAGTTAGCAGAGTGGGCACACCGCGCAGGAGTGGACATGATTGGCGGAACCGACGGCGCAGATCCGGCCTCTGTGATATATGATGCAGTCAATGCGGCAAAAGCCAGAAATGTGGATGTGCTGATTTGTGATACCGCAGGGCGCCTCCACAATAAGAAAAATCTAATGGAAGAGCTCAAGAAGATGAACCGCATCATCGACCGGGAATTTCCAAACGCTCACAGAGAAAATTTGATCGTGCTGGACGGGACAACCGGGCAGAATGCGCTTGCGCAGGCGAGAGAATTTGGCGAGGTGGCAAATCTTACGGGTGTGATTCTCACCAAAATGGACGGTACAGCAAAGGGCGGTATCGCAGTGGCAATACAGTCAGAGCTGAATGTGCCGGTAAAATATATCGGTGTCGGTGAGACGATTGAAGATTTGCAGAAATTTAATGCAGATGAATTTGTAAATGCACTGTTTGATGTCAAGCCGGACGAGACCGCAGAGGAGGAGTCTGTCATATCGGATGGAGATGTGGCAGAGGAATCGGTGTCACAGACAACAGCCATCGAGACTGCCGCGCCGGAGACATCTGTAACAGAGGAGGCTGTCACAGGAACGGCAGTATTTGAGGAAGCTGTGTCAGATGAGACTGTTTTCAATCACATGACTGGCAGTGAACACGCGGAGGCTTCTGAGGAAAATGACGTGGATTTACAAAGCCCGGAGGAACAGAATGCCGAGGAGGACAGTTCGGATGAAGAAGCGGAGAGACCCAAAAAGAGAAAATGGTTTTTCTGGAAATAAGGAGAAAAGAAATGTCAGATATGCTTACACTTGAAAAATTTGAAGAGGCATCAGAGATCGTAAAGAAAGTCACGTCGGAGACAAAATTGATATTCAGCGAGTACCTTAGCGGACAAACGGGCAATAAAGTCTATCTCAAGCCTGAAAATATGCAGCTCACAGGCGCATATAAACTCAGAGGTGCATATTATAAAATAAGTACACTTTCGCCGGAGGAACGCGAGAAGGGGCTGATCACTGCATCGGCAGGCAATCATGCCCAAGGTGTCGCCTACGCTGCAAAAAAATATGACGTGAAGGCAGTGATCGTGATGCCCACGACGACGCCGCTCATGAAGGTGAACCGCACAAAAAGTTATGGTGCGGAGGTAATTCTAAAAGGGGATGTCTATGACGAGGCTTGCGAGTATGCCTATCAGCTCGCGGAGGAACAAGGGTATACATTCATCCATCCGTTTGATGATCTGACTGTTGCGACGGGGCAGGGGACGATAGCGATGGAAATATTCAAGGAGCTGCCATTGGTAGATATTATATTAGTACCGATTGGCGGCGGCGGTCTTGCAACAGGGGTATCGACGCTTGCCAAACTGCTCAATCCCAAGATTCAGGTGATCGGTGTAGAGCCTGCAGGCGCAAATTGTATGCAGGAATCCCTGCGGGCAGGAGAGGTGGTCACGCTTCCCGGTGTCAACACGATAGCAGATGGCACGGCAGTGAAAACGCCAGGTAAGAATATTTTTCCTTATATCAGAGATAATATAGATGAGATTGTAACCGTGCCCGATGAGGAACTTGTCGTTTCTTTCCTTGATATTGTGGAGAACCATAAGATGGTTGTCGAAAATTCGGGGCTTCTCACCGTGGCTGCACTGCGTCATCTTGATGTAAAAAACAAGCGGATTGTCTCTATTTTGAGCGGCGGCAACATGGATATCATCACCATGTCCTCGGTCGTACAGCAGGGATTGATCTTTAGAGACAGAATTTTCACGGTATCTGTGCTGCTGCCAGATAAGCCGGGCGAACTGACCAAGGTGTCAGAGGTTATTGCATCACAGAATGGCAATGTGATCAAGCTTGAGCACAACCAGTTTGTCTCCATTAACAGAAATGCAGCAGTGGAACTTCGCATCACGCTGGAAACCTTTGGCACAGAACATAAGAATCAAATCATCAAGGCACTGGAGGAGAAGGGCTATCAGCCGAAGCAGGTAAGGACAAATATCTAATCTCGCGAGGTGTTATGAAAGAAGCAGCGGTTAAAAACCTAAAAAATTATGTAATACTGACAGCAGCGGCAGTAGTTTATGCCGTTGCTATTAGTTTATTTCTGGACCCGAACAATATTGCACCCGGAGGTGTGACGGGTATTTCCATTTTAGTAAACCGTTTTACCGGTATACCGACCGGTACAGTCAATATGATGATGAATATCCCAATCGTTTTGCTGGGATTATGGAAGTTCGGATGGCAGTTTATCTGCTCAACCATGTATGTTCTTGCGCTGATTACCATTTTCATCAATTCTCTTGCGGTTTATGGGGCAGTGACTGATGATCTGCTGATTGCCGCGGTGATTGGCGGGGCGCTGATTGGTGTTGCGCTTGCGCTCGTGTTTAAGGCGGGAGCGACGACAGGGGGCATTGATATCATTGTTAAAGTGGTTCGGACGAGGCGCAAACATATCAAAACCAATATTTTGTTTCTGGTTTTTGACAGTATGGTAATCCTGGCGTCATGGATGGTCTTTCAAGATCTGACGGTAGCCTTTTATGCTGGTATTGCAGTGATTACAGATTCTATTGTGATGGATAAGATATTATATGGTTCCGATGAGGCAAAAATGGTCTTTGTGATTTGTGATAAGCCTGAGCAGGTGAAACGGAGGCTGTTTGGCGAACTCGATCTCACAGCGACGATTGTCCCGGCAAAGGGCGCATACACCAACGCGCCAAAGGAGATGTTGATGATCGTCACAAGAAAGCAAGTGTATCCTAAGCTTGAGGAGGTCGTGAAGGATGAGGATTCCTCCGCATTTATGATTGTATCTTCAGCGAGTGAGATTTTTGGCGAGGGATATAAAGATATCACACGAGATAAGATTTAGGATGATAAGTTTCAACTATTGATATTGTGAAAAAACGACGAGTGTTCGCAGCCTCGTCGTTTTTTCATTACGCTCATTCAGTTTTTGTGGTTGGTGCGCTCTAAGAGATAGTCGATACTCACATGGTAGTAGTCAGCAATAGCAATCAAAATATTGGTTGGAATATCCCACGTACCGTTCTCGTAATGAGAGTAAGCGCGCTGGCATACATTAAGATGCTGGCTGAGTTCTGTCTGTGTCAGATCGGCATCTTCCCGCAGATTTTTGATT
>CAMWJQ010000121.1 GCA_947174615.1 uncultured Lachnospiraceae bacterium | reverse complement strand
AAGCGGAACTTTTAAAATGCCGGCAAGTAATTATCATAAAGATGTAAAAGTAAAATTTGTAGGAGCGGATGGGCTTTCCTTCTGCATCGATGACCTGCGTGTGGCAGTCATCGACAAGGGCGATGTCGAGTACGGCGACAATTTGATAAAGAATCCCAATTTTGCGGAAGCGGATCTCTCCGATTGGGAGAAGGCAAAAGGAGAGGCATCAATCTCAACGGCAACAGCAGACAAGGCAATTTTTGACGATATAGCTACCTATGGCATTATTGAAAACAGAACAAGCAGCCAGGAGTGTTTTGCACAGGACATGACAGGAATCCTCAAATCAGGCAGTTCTTATGAGTATTCATTTTATGTGATGCTGGACGCAGAGGACTATAAGAATGCGCCAGCTAATCAGAGAGAAGTCTGCTTTGCGCCGTTTGTGAAGGTGGATGGAGAGTCAACGTACTGGGGTTCCTACTCATCAGGAATACTGGACAGCGGATGCATCCGGCAGATTCCGGCAGGAGAGTGGGTAAAGTTTGAGGGAAGTTTTAATCCCAAGTTTGAAGGTGAGGCAGAGGAGCTTGTTATCAGGATTCTGGAACAAGGTACAGAGTATGGCAGTGGCGATTGCGTAAAAGGCAGATATTATGTCACAGGCGTCACGCTCCACGAGATCAAGAAGCCCATCAAAGAAATTGAGTGGGATATCCCGAATCTCAAAGATACAGTTTCAGGTGAAAACGGAATCGGAACCGACGCCTACACAGGTGCGCTGCTGACGGTTTCAGATCTGTCGGATAAACCGCTGATGGATTTGGTCCAGAAACATTTCAATGCAGTGACCTTTGAGAATGAGATGAAGATGGACGCGCTGTTTGGCTATAGTAATTCAGCGCCGGGATTAACAACCGTTACATGGACGCGTGCAGACGGCACAGAGATGAAAGATTTCACCGTTCCAACGCTCGATTACAGCAGAGCAGAAAAGATACTGGATGCGCTCAAACAGTGGAATCAGGATCATCCAGACAGTGTTATCAAAGTCAGGGGTCATGTTCTGGTATGGCATTCACAGGCGCCGGAGTGGTTTTTCCATGAGGACTGGGATAAAGAGAAACCTGATGCAAGCCCAGAGGAAATGGACGCCCGTCAGGAATGGTATATCAAGACCGTTCTTGAGCATTTTACAGGAGAGGACAGCCCCTATAAAGGAATGTTCTATGGATGGGATGTCGTCAATGAGGCAGTCAGTGACAGCAGCGGCACATACAGGCATGACGATGAGCGGTCAAGCTGGTGGAGAGTCTATCAGAGCGAAGCGTTTATTGTCAATGCGTTCCGCTATGCCAATCGCTATGCGCCGTCAGATCTTGAACTTTACTATAATGATTATAATGAATGTGTGGGAGTTAAGGTATCTGGTATCGAAAAGCTTTTAACAGAAGTAAAGTCCCATGAAAAGGATGAGAAGCTTCCGACAAGAATAGACGCTATGGGAATGCAGTCGCATCATACGGTTACTTCCCCGACAGCCAATCAGATCAAAGATGCAGCGGTAAGGTACGGAAAGATTGTCGGCAAAGTACAGCTTACAGAGCTTGACCTCAAGGCAAGCAATGATTTTGATGGAACAGACGCCACGCTCAAAGATGAGTATACAAGACAGGCATACAGATATAAGGAAATTTATGACATCATGCGCGAGGTTGACGCGATGGATGATATTGATGTCAATGGCATAACAGTCTGGGGCGTGATCGATGGCAATTCATGGCTTCAGGACAGCAGTGACGTCGGAGGCGGAGCGGACGGAAGCAAGAGACAGGTTCCGTTGCTCTTCGATGATGATTATAAGGCGAAACCTTCATTTTACGCATTTGTAAACGCGGAAAAATTGGAGCCGTACATCCGCAGTGTTACCGTGATACAGGCGGCAGAGGAGGAACCATATGTCAATGGAAAAACCTATGAGATTCAGGGGATCGATGCTGCGTTTACACCGGTCTGGACAGACACAGAATTAAAAGTAAAAGTGACGGTTTCTGACACGACTGTCAGTGAGCATGACGCAGTCACGCTGTATATAGACTGGGATAAGTCCGCATCAGAAAATGCCGGGATCACATCACTCAGCAAGACAAGAGCGGAGAGTCAAGAGCAGGAAGGCGGCTATGTGGCTGAGTTTTCCGTTGAACGTGAACTTGTGCCAGCGGCAGGCTTTAGTATGGATGTGGTTGTATCGGATAATGGGAATACATATGCTTTTAATGACAACACCATGAGTCAGGCAACAAGCAGCAAATACTATGCTTTGGCAATCACCAAGCCCTATATGACCATCGCTGGAGTCGGCAAGGGTATCCTTAAAGTGGACGGTGAAAAGGAAGCGGTGTGGGATCAGGTAAAGGAAGTCCATTTTCAGATAAAGACAGGTTCCGCGAAAGCATCCGCATCCGCTAAGCTCCTGTGGGATGAACAGTATCTGTATGTGCTGGCAGAGGTAACAGATCCAGCGCTTGACAATACTTCTACGGAGAACCATGAGCAGGATTCTCTCGAAGTGTTCATCGATGAAAATAACCATAAGACGGATTCCTATGAGGATGATGATAAGCAGTACCGGGTGAGCTATGTAAATAAGCAGAGTTTTAACGGAAAATACTGTAGTGCAGAGAATATCCTGTCCGCAGCGAAGGAGACAGATAGCGGATATCAGATCGAAGCAGCTTTCAAATGGACGGATATCACACCCGTATCGGGAGATAAAATTGGGATTGATCTGCAGATCAACGATGCAGAAGGCGGGAAACGAATCGGAACTGTCAGCTGGTATGACGAGTCTGGAATGGGCTGGTCCTCTCCGGGCGTATTCGGAACCGCGACGCTGGGAGACCTGATCAAGACACCCGATCCGGAGAACCCGGACAGAGAAGGTCTTTGGGCATTTGATATTGACGACCTCATCTATACTGGAAAAGCATTAAAGCCTGCAGTAACAGTATATGATGGTAAGACACTGCTGACATTAGGCAGGGATTACACAGTGACTTACAAGAAAAATACAAAGCCGACAGAGCAGGCAGAGGCAGTTATTAAAGGAAAAGGAAACTACGCCGGAAGCATCACAAAGAACTTTAAGATTGTACCGAAGAATTTGGCAGACGAAGATATTATGATTCCAAATATCTATGTCAAGGCGCCCAAGGCAGGCAGGAGTGTTACAGTGGCGCCAGTTGTGACAAGGGACGGCAAGAAGCTGACCAAGAAAGACTTCGCTGTAGATCGTATCATGGACATGGCAGGAAACAAGGTTGACCGCGTGACAGAGCCAGGTACATATACCGTGGCAGTCAAGGGTGTGGATGCAAACGGATATACCGGAACCAAAGATATTCAGCTTGTAGTGCTAAACGGCAGTCAGGTGCTCATGAGTGCGGTAAAGGTGACAGGTATTCAGAATAAAGCGTACACAGGTGAAATAATTGTACCCGAATTTACCGTAAAATACGGACAGGAGATACTTGTACAGAATAAGGATTATGAGGTTTTCTGTGACAGCACAGAAGTAGGCGCTGCAACAGCAGTTATCAAGGGCATCGGAGAGAAATATGTCGGCGAAAAGACAGTTACCTTTAAGATTACAGGCATTGCGCTGAAGGCAAAGGATGTGGCGCTTGAAGCCACAGCAGGTTTATATTACACTGGAAATGAGATTCAGCCGGCTGTAAAGATTGCAGGCGCAGAACAGAATCGTGATTTTGTGGTAGAATATGACAATAATATCAAAGCGGGCACTGCTTCTGTGACTGTAAAGGGCATGGGAAAATATACCGGAACGGTAAAGAAGACGTTTAAGATTGCACCGTTTGACATGCAGCAGAATCCGGAAAACAAACTGAGCTATAATACTGTGGACCTCAAAGCGCCTTATATGAAGGGCGGAAGCAAACTGAAAGAAACGGACTTGAAGGCAGTATTTAACGGTAAAAACCTAGTTGAGGGTGTGGACTATACACTGATATATTCAGGCAACAAGAAGCTTGATACAGCAGCTGTTAAAATCAAGGGCAAGGGTAATTTTAAGGGAACGACAGAGGCAGTCAGCTTTACGGTTGTGCAGCAGGATCTTGCCAATCTGACAAACGTTATCATATCAGATGTGACAAAAAAGAATGCACGAAAATACAGCAATGTGAGTCTGACCATCAAAGATTTTGATGAAAAGCCTTTGAAAAAGGGAACCGATTACATCGTTACATACACCAAACAGGACGGCACAACACCGATCACAGAAACGCCGAATGTAGGCGATGTCATTCGTGCGACAATAGAAGGAACGAATTGCTATACAGGCACTATCTATGCAGATTTCAGGATTATAGAGGACAGTGCGGATATTTCCAAGGCAAAAGTGACTGTGAAGCCGCAGAGTTATACGGGAAGGGAAATCACGTTGTCAGAGACAAATCCTATCACAGGAGAGCAGCAGGTTTTCGTTACAATAAAAGTTGGTGGTGTGGAGAAACCACTCAAGGAAGGGACGGATTATGAGATTGTCGGTAATGGCTACGCTAATAATATAAAAAAGGGTACCGGAAAAATGACAATTCGCGGAATTAATGGATATGGCGGGATTAAGACCGTTTCCTTCAAGATCACGGCACAGGATCTGGATCATGTAGTATGGTATGAAAATCTGTATAAATGGTCAATGTCATGGTATCGTGAAAATTTTAACAAGTAAATCAGAAGGAGCGAAAAAAGGGGCTGTCGGGAAATAGACAGCCCCTGAACTTTTTTATAAATCGGCAATCTTTTCTTTTTTGGTCATGAATCTGATATTTTTACCATGATTTTGATTTTCTATTTGAATAAAATACAGTATGCTCACATCAGGAAATAACAGTCAGACAGTACGGATACACGTTCTAGAGAATGGAGGAAAAACATGCAGCCAGAAATAATAGTACCGACAAATCAGATCGCATTTGATCACGAAAACGAGATTTTCACACTAAATCATCCAGACAACTACACGTACCTGTATTTTCCGATTGCAGGAGAGCAGGGGATCAAGTCCAGTGTAACGCCTGGTTTTGCGGGCGATAGCAAACTGGATCAGAATACATTTCTGCTCGAACCAGTGAGCAGTGACAATCTGCACAACAACAAGTCATCCCGAAACTTCTGGTGTTGTGTTGAAGGAGAAGGCGCGTGGTCTGCGACAGGCGTGTCAGCGGAAGCAGAATATGACAAATACACGGCGCGTCAGGATGAATGCAGCATGAAAGCAGGCTTTATGTGGCAGACTGTGACCAGAAAATCATCCAGATATCAGCTCAAATCCACCGTCACAAGTTTTGTGCCAGTGGACCACAATGTTGAGATTATGCATGTTGTCATAGAGAACACCGCAGAGCATACACAGAGAATCACGCCGGTTGCAGCGGTTCCCATTTATGGAAGAAGTGCAGATAATATACGGGATCACAGACATGTAACCTCCTTGCTGCATCAGATTACCGTGACAGAACAGGGCGTAGAAGTGAAGCCCAAATTGTCTTTTGATGAGAGAGGGCACCAGAAGAACCAGATAACATATTTCGTGTACGGCGTATCGGGAAATGGGGAAACGCCGGAACAGTTTTTCCCGGTCACAGAGAGTTTTATTGGAGAAGGCGGAAGCCTGATTGCGCCGCTGGCTGTAAAAAATAATGCAGAGGGCGTGAAGGCAGGTACGCAGATTGACGGAAAGGAAGCGCTGGGTGGTCTGAAATTCCGCAGTATGGAACTGGGGAGCAGAGAGACCGCAGCATATACAATCATCATTGGAGCATCCGCCTATATAAATGAAATGCGTGGTGTGACAGCCGCCTTTGACAGCAGGGAGAAAGTGCAGGCGGCATTGAGAGATACAGAAATCAGTTGGCAGGAGAAGGTCAATGTATCTTTTCAGACCGGAAATAAGACGGCAGACAGCTATCTTCGGTGGATTTGTTTCCAGCCGATTCTGCGGCGTCTGTATGGGTGTTCGTTTCTCCCGCATCACGACTATGGCAAGGGCGGCAGAGGATGGAGAGATCTCTGGCAGGATTGTCTGTCATTGCTGTTCATGAATCCTGATGGTGTGCGTCAGATGATTGTTGACAATTACGGCGGCGTCAGAATGGACGGAACTAACGCGACGATTATCGGTGAGAAGCAGGGCGAGTTCAAAGCGGACAGAAACAGTATTACACGCGTTTGGATGGATCACGGGTTCTGGCCGTTTTTGACCACGAAGCTCTACATTGACCAGACGGGGGATATTGGAATCCTTGGAGAGCAAGTTCCCTATTTTAAGGACAGACAGATACAAAGGGGGCAGGATGCTGACAGTGAGTGGGATGAGACGTATGGTATGCAGCAGAAAACACAGGACGGAGCAGTTTATGCCGGAAGCATTATAGAGCATATTTTGATACAGCAGTTGTGTGCGTTTTACGAGGTTGGGGAACACAACCAGATCCGTCTGCGCAATGCCGACTGGAATGACGCGCTTGACATGGCGCCGGACAAGGGTGAAAGCGTGGCATTTACAAGCGCTTATGCATACAATCTCAGAGAACTGGCTGCTTATCTTGAAAAATATAAAACTGCTACAGGCGCTGCGCAGATATCACTGTTCGAGAATGTCGCTATCCTCCTCGCAGGAGATTTGCAAAAGTATGACGAGGTTGCGTGGAAGCATACGATCCTGAACCAGTATGTGAACACTTGTGCACATACTATTTCCGGCAGAACGGTATTGGTAGATATTGATGATCTGGCGCGAAATCTCAGGGATAAGGCAGCGTGGATGATGGAGAAAATCCGACGCAGTGAGTGGGTAACAGATTCAGAAGGAGACGGATGGTTCAATGGTTACTATGACAATAATGGAAATCAAGTGGAGGGTGTGCATAAAGGGAATGTGCGTATGATGCTCACCAGTCAGGTATTTGCTATTATGAGCGGCGCTGCAGAGGAAGAAATGATCGCAAAAATCTGCCGGAGTGCAGACAAATATCTTTACAGAGCAAAAATTGGCGGCTATCGTCTAAATACAAAGTTTGATGAGGATAAGTTTGATCTTGGCAGAATGTTTGGTTTTGCTTACGGTGAGAAAGAAAATGGGGCAGTGTTTTCCCATATGACTGTCATGTTTGCGAATGCACTGTACCAGCGGGGATTTGTACGAGAAGGATATAAGGCGCTCAGCACGCTGCTGAATACAGCGATGGATTTTGAGACAAGCAAGATTTATCCGGGTGTGCCAGAGTACTTTGATGCGGACGGGCGTGGTATGTATCATTATCTGACAGGAGCCGCAAGCTGGTTTATGCTGACGATGATTACGCAGGTGTATGGTGTTCAGGGCGATTTGGGAAGTCTGGTGCTTGCGCCTAAGCTGATGTCAGAGCAGTTTGACGCGGACGGAAACGCCTCGATTCAACTGAATTTTCTTAATAAGACATTTTTAATCCGGTATCATAATCCCAACAAACTGCCCTATGGAGCATACCAGATTGAACGCGCAGTCTGCAGGGATACAGAACTCAAAAAAATGACATCCATGTCAGGTGCAGTGTATATGGAAAAAGAAGCAATTGAGGCGCTTGACAGCACGATTCATGTGGTTGATGTGACACTTGGAGCCATATCATGATCCGTTTGTACAGCGTGCAGAGGGCAAAATAAATTCGTAAAGGCTAAAGGAGAGAAAGAAGAATGCAGTATGGTTATTTTGATGATGAGAAAAGAGAATATGTGATTACCAGACCTGATACGCCCGCTCCGTGGGCAAACTATCTTGGATCCCCGGAATACGGCGCCGTTATTTCCAACAATGCGGGTGGCTACAGCTTCGCAAAATCAGGGGCGAATGGCAGGATACTGCGCTATGTGTTCAATGGTTTTGACCAGCCGGGGCGCTATATATACATACGAGACAATGACAGCAAAGATTACTGGTCCGCCTCATGGCAGCCCGTTGGAAAAGATTTGGAGTCGTACCAGAGCAAATGCTGTCACGGGACAGCGTATACGAGAATGGAAGCGGCGTACAGCGGTATTCATTCTGAGGCGCTCTATTATGTGCCGCTTGGCAAATCCTATGAGGTGTGGAATCTGAAGGTAACAAACAACACGGATTCGATAAGAAACTTAAACATCACTGGCTATGCAGAGTTTACAAACAACAATAACTATGAGCAGGATCAAGTCAATCTCCAATATTCGATGTTTATCACAAGAACTGCTTATGAGAAGAACCGCATCCGCCAGACGATCCATGGCAATCTGGATGGACTGGAGGACGGGGAGGAAGTTGACAACAAGCTCGCGATAGATCGTTTCTTTGGTCTGGCTGGCGCGGAGGTGGCATCCTACTGCGGAGACAGGGAGAAATTTATCGGCCGCTATCATGGTTATGGAAATCCGGCAGGAGTGATAAGCGGAGATCTTGGCGGGGCGTTAAGCTACAATGAAAACGGCTGCGGTGCACTCACAACTGCGCTGACGCTCGCGGCAGGCGAGACAAAGGAAATTGCCTTTGTATTGGGAATGAAGTACAAGGAGGAGGCAGACAGGATTCTTGAAAGTTATCAAAATCCGTCACAGACCTGCGCAAAAGAGCTGGAAGAGCTCATCACCTACTGGCATGAAAAGCTGTCCCATTTTCAGGTAAAAACGCCCAGTGCGGCATTTGACACCATGATCAATACATGGAATGCCTACAACTGCTTTATGACCTTTATCTGGTCGCGCGCCGCTTCCTTTGTCTACTGTGGTCTCAGGAATGGGTATGGATACCGCGATACAGTGCAGGATATTCAGGGGATTATTCATCTGGCGCCTGAGATGGCGGTTGAGAAGATCCGCTTTATGCTCTCAGCGCAGGTGGACAATGGGGGAGGACTTCCGCTTGTGAAGTTTACACACAATCCCGGACACGAGGACACGCCGGATGATGCTTCTTATGTACAGGAGACAGGACACCCCGCATACAGGGCGGATGATGCGCTCTGGCTGTTCCCTACTGTGTTCAAATATGTGTCAGAATCAGGAAATGTGGCATTTATAGACGAGGTGATTCCATTTGCCAACAAGGGCGAGGGGACCGTGTATGAGCACTTAAAGCGTGCAGTTGACTTCTCGATGAATCATCTGGGACCCCATAATCTGCCCGCAGGGCTTTATGCAGACTGGAACGACTGTTTAAGACTTGGTAAGGAAGGGGAATCTTCCTTTGTGGCATTTCAGTACTATTATGCGATGACAATTTTGAGAAAATTTGCGGAGTATAAAAACGATGATGCCTATATTGCATTCCTTGATGAAAAACAAAAAGAGCTGGGAGAGCGCATTCAAAAACTCTGTTGGAATGAGGACAGGTTTATCAGAGGTTTCACAGAGAGAGGCGAAGTGATTGGAAAGCGGACAGACAAAGAGGCAAATATGTGGCTCAATCCCCAGAGCTGGGCAGTGATCAGCGGTCTTGCCACAGGCGGACAGGCGGACAGGGCGCTCAGTCTGGTGAATGAGCGGTTAAACACAGCGTACGGTGCAATACTCATGGACCCGCCTTATCATTTGGATGCGTTTGATGGTGCGCTTGCAGTGATTTACAACGCGGGTGTCAAGGAAAATGCCGGCATCTTCTCGCAGTCGCAAGGATGGATTATTCTTGCGGAGGCGCTGCGCGGGCATGGAGAACGTGCGTTTGAATATTTTATGGAAAATGCGCCGGCTGCCCAGAATGACAGGGCAGAGATCCGCAAGCTGGAGCCATACTGCTATGGGCAGTTTACAGA
>CAMWJQ010000120.1 GCA_947174615.1 uncultured Lachnospiraceae bacterium | reverse complement strand
ACGTTTTCTAACGGACTTCGCAGCATAGTGCGAAGTCCTGGGCTGAACTGTAACTAAAATATCAATTTATTTGGCGGGTAGTCCCCGCCGTTTACGGATACCGTTTAGGATATGCTGCTTCAGCTCAGGAATTTTGGATTTATCCATCTCAGGAACGCCTTCCAGCGGATACTTCATGCCTAGTTCATCATATTTTTTCTTTCCCATCGTGTGATAGGGGAGGACATCGAGTGCTTTGAGGTTTTTGAGTCCGCCGATAAAATACCCCAGCCGGTGCAGATCATCAGGGTTGTCCGTGATGCCGGGCACAACGACATGACGAATCCAGATTTCTACGTTTTTGCTGTCAAGGTATTCTGCAAAGGCGAGGATACCGTCGTTTGGCTGCTTGACCAGTTCTTTGTGCTTTTCCGGGTCGATGTGCTTAATGTCGAGCATCACGAGGTCCGTCACCTCACAGAGTTTGTCCAGTTTGGCAAGCCACTCGGGATTGCCGTCGGGGCGGTAGGCGATGCCGGAGCTGTCCAGGCAGGTATGGATGCCGCGCTCGTGTGCCATCGTAAAAAGCTCCAGCAGAAAATCAAGCTGCATCAATGGCTCGCCGCCTGTGACGGTGATGCCGCCGCCATTGTAAAACGGTTTGTTGCGTTCATAATTTTCGAGGATCTCGGCAGGCTCCATCAGCGTTCCGGCATTCATCTCCCATGTGTCGGGATTATGACAATACGCGCATCTCATAGGACATCCCTGCACAAACACCACATAGCGGACACCGGGACCATCAACGGTTCCAAAAGATTCTAAAGAATGTATTCTTCCTTGCATAGTATCAACCTTTCCTGTATCATGATATTTTAATCTATTGACATTATACCCTATTTTCGACAAAGGAGATATTGTTTTTTCCTTTTTTTAATAAAGATTTGGGACACAATGAAGATGTGCTGCGTCTAATGAGTATAAGAGTGGTGACAGGCGTAGGAAAAGGAGGGGGAGAACCGTTGAAAAGTTTGGTAAGGCGTGCCCAGAAAGGAGATGCGGATGCATTTACACAGCTGATGCAGTCCCAGATGCAGAATATGTACAAGACTGCAAGGGCAGTCTTAAAGAATGACGAGGACGCTGCGGACGCCATTGCGGACACGCTTCTGGCGTGCTGGGAGAAAATCGGACAGCTGCGCAAGGCGGAATTTTTCCGCACCTGGATGACGAAAATTCTCATCAATAAATGCAATGATATCCTGAGAAAGAGAAAAGACGTGCGTCTGGACAGCGCAGTGGAGGAGTTTCCAATACAGACGCAGGAGTATAATACGGTCGAATGGCTGCAAGTGATGAAGTGTCTGGATGAAAAGTATCAGTTGATTATGATTTTGTACTATGTGGATGGACTGACTGCCGCGCAGATCAGCGAGGCACTGCAAATGCCGGCAAGTACGGTGCGGACCAGGCTGGCAAGAGGACGGCAGCAGATTGCAGAAGCGTATTGTGCGTCTGACAATCTGGTGACGGCCCGACGCCAATTCAGCAGACAGGGAACTGTTGCGACAAAATAGCGACAGAAAAGCGACAGAAAAGTGATAGAAGAATGGAGGCAGAACATGAAAAAAGATAAGATCGAGGAGACCTTGCAGATGGAGATCGCGGTACCCGCGCTTGTCCAGCAAAGAGCGGATGCCGTGTTTGAACAGATTCAGAGGGAAAACTCAGGAAAGGGAGAAAAGATGATACGAAAAAGCATGTGGGGAACAGTGGCAGCAGCGATGCTGGCGCTAAGTACAGTGACCGTGTGCGCAGCGGCATATATGAATTGGAGCAGCGGTATGGAAGAACAATTTGACGCTACCGAGGAGCAGAAAATCTTCCTGGAAGAGCAGGATATGGTAAAGCCGCTCCACAACAGCGTGACCAAGGAGGGCATCACAGTCACAGCGCAGCAGAGCATAGCGGACAGCCGCTTTGCGCATCTCTCGTTTCGTGTCGAAGGCTATGAGGTGAAGGAGGGCGGCATCTTGCAGCCGGATTTTGAGGCGGTGCATGTCACGGTGGATGGCAAAGAGGGTTTTGTGTTAAAGCATGCCTTTTTTAACAACTGGCATATTACAGAGAAAGAGCGCACGTACACCAATGATGACACGCCGATTCGGGAGCGCGTGGATGGAACGCTGGTGGAGCGGTATAGGAACGATGACGGGAGTATGGAGTATATTATTACGGTCATGAAAAATATTGAGGAGAGCAGCCTGATTGGAAAAAAAGTTCATGTGGAGCTTGTGAATCTGGGGGCGCATGTCCGGTATTCCAGCGCCTACAGAAAGGAGGTTGAGGCGGTGTGGAGCTTTGACTTTACGCTGGAGGGCTCTGACCAGGTCAGAAGCGAGGTGATGTCACAGCCCTTAGGAGACAGCGGCGCCACAGTGACAAAGGTAGAATTATCGCCTATTTCATTCTATGTCGAGTATGAGTATAATTTACCGACATTAGAAATGAAAGGAAATCATGCCGTCTGGACGCTTGGCAGTGTGCCGCCGCTCGTTGGCGTTCGCCTGAAGGACGGAACACAGATTACGGGGGCTATGGGCGGTGCGTCAGAAGGGAAGGCGCAGAACGTTGGCAGGTATGTATATTATGGGACGATCAATCGGATTATTGACCCGCAGGAGGTGGATACGCTGTTGTTTTATAAGTCAGCCATATATGAGCTGGAGGGAACGCTCCCTGAGGAAGATTATTATAATGTATCTTTTTAGAACTTTTATCCAAAGTTAAATTGATAAATGGAGTTGAAAATGCAAGTTTTTGTATAGAGGTAATACATCGCTGTGAAATTTGTACAAAAGTAAGCAAAACACAATGTAAATATACTATAAAATAGAATTAAAAATAGCTTTACATCCCCGCTAAAAAAAGGTAAAATAGAAATAGTAGGTAATTGTGGTAGAGCATTAATATACCGGTTTTTCAATTAATGGAGGAAGATACAATGGATAGTAGGATTCGATGCGAAATGTCTCAGTCTGAGAGTCTGATCATGGAGTACCTGTGGAAGAATGAGGAAGGAAAATGTTTTAGCGAGATTATGGAGTACCTGAATGGGGAATTGCAGAAAAGTTGGAAGAAGCAGACGATCAATACGTTCATCAGGCATCTGATCGACAAGGGGCTTGTGACAGCAGAAGCAACCCAGAAGAGCAGACGCTATCATGCGGCTTTGACACCCGTACAGTTCGCGTGCGGCAAAGCAAATAAAATTCTCACGGATTATTATGACGGCTCTGTCCAGACCTTTTTGTCGGCGCTGACCGGCGGAAAGCAGCTCAGCAAAGAGCTGGCAGACGAGCTTCAGAAGATGGTAGAAACGAATAACGAGTAATGTTGAACATCGAAAAATGCTGGAAATCTTTATTTCCAGCATTTCTTTATTCCCTATATTTAATTAGATTGCCTCGTGGAATGTACGAGAGATAACATCTGCCTGCTGTTCCGGCGTCAGCTTGATGAAGTTTACAGCATATCCAGATACACGGATTGTCAGCTGAGGATAGTTCTCAGGATGCTTCTGTGCATCTAACAGTGTGTCTCTGTTAAGTACGTTTACATTGAGGTGATGACCACCCTTTGTAGCATAACCATCTAATAAAGAAACTAAGTTATCAACCTGTGCTGCATTATCTACTGCCATAGTTCTATACCTCCTAAAAATTTATGATAAATTACTCATGATCCAATCCCTCGTGAAGTGTCGGAACACTGCACGCCATCGGATTGCTGGAACAGTCTGTACATCCAAGAGTCTGAACTTCTTTTGTGGAAGCGTCCTCGCTGACATCTACATTGAAATGCCCGACAGCTTTCGCACCGGAAAATCCGGCGTCAAGCTGAGATACAAGGTCGTCAATCATTGATTTCTCATCCATAGATACACCTATTCCTCTCTATGATATGGCAGCTGCAGACTACAGCTGCCATATTAAATTTAGCTAAAAATACTGAAATATTAGTTATTTAAGTCAAGCTCAATATCACCAGAGAATACCTTTGCCTCTTTACCGAGAGCGTTCGGAATAATTGTAAAGGTATTCGAGATACCATCCTGAGCATCCTTGAACGGAAGCTTGGATACAGAAGACAGAGAAGCTACTGCACCATGTGTATCACGTCCATGCATTGGGTTCGCACCCGGAGCAAACGGCTGTCCCTTCTTACGTCCATCCGGTGTGTTGCCTGTAGCCTTACCATAGGTTACATTGGATGTGATTGTAAGGATAGAAGTTGTAGGAACACCATTTCTGTAGGTATGATGTCTTCTAATCGCTGTCATAAACTTATGAACAACATCCTGAGCGATCAGGTCTACGCGGTCATCGTCATTACCATACTTAGGGAACTCTCCGGTAGTCTCGAAGTCAACAATGATGCCGTCCTCGTCACGGATTGCCTTTACCTGTGCATACTTGATTGCGGATAAAGAGTCAGCAACGATAGAGAGACCAGCAACACCTGTAGCGAAGTATCTCTTAACGTCTCTGTCATGAAGAGCCATTTCTGCTCTCTCATAGCAGTACTTGTCATGCATATAGTGGATGATATTCAGTGTATTTACATACACATCTGCCTGCCACTCAAGCATATCCATGAACTTGCTGTATACATCATCATAGTTGAGGATATCACCCTCAACAGGACGATACTTCGGTCCAACCTGTTTCTTGGTAACTTCGTCCACACCGCCGTTTAAAGCGTAGAGCAAGCACTTCGCAACGTTTGCACGAGCGCCGAAGAACTGCATTTCCTTACCGATAACCATAGAAGATACGCAGCAGGCAATACCATAGTCATCGCCGTGTGTCACTCTCATCAGGTCATCGTTCTCATACTGGATAGAAGAAGTCTGGATAGACATCTTTGCACAGTATCTCTTCCAGTTCTCAGGAAGTCTTGTAGACCAGAGTACTGTTAAGTTCGGCTCTGGGCTGGGTCCGAGGTTTGTCAGTGTGTTCAGGTAACGGAAGGACATCTTTGTAACAAGAGGACGTCCGTCCACGCCGACGCCGCCGAGGGACTCTGTTACCCACACAGGATCGCCTGCGAAGATCTGGTTGTACTCCGGTGTACGAGCAAACTTGATCAGACGAAGCTTCATGATAAAGTGGTCAACGAACTCCTGAATCTGCTCCTCTGTAAATGTTCCGTTCTTTAAGTCTCTCTGTGCGTAGCAGTCAAGGAATGTAGAGGTACGTCCAAGGGACATCGCAGCGCCATTCTGCTCCTTAACTGCACATAAGTATCCGAAATAAGTAGCCTGGATTGCTTCCTGTACGTTTGTAGCCGGCTTGGAGATATCGCAGCCGTAAGAAGCTGCCATTTCCTTCATCAGTTTCAAAGCAACCATCTGCTCTGAAAGCTCTTCGCGCAGACGAATGACATCATCTGTCATCACGCGTCCTGTGGAATCCTTCTGAGCCTGCTTATCCTCGATCAGTCTGTCGATACCGTAGAGAGCAACTCTTCTGTAATCGCCGATGATACGTCCACGTCCATAAGCATCAGGAAGACCTGTGATGATGTGTGAAGAACGGCAAGCTCTCATCTCCTGATTGTAAGCATCAAAACATCCTGCATTGTGTGTTTTTCTGTGTGTAGAGAAGAACTCACTTACCTCAGGATCTACTTCGTATCCGTTGTCTGAGCAAGCTTTCTCTGCCATTCTGATACCGCCGTATGGCTGCAGTGAACGCTTGAAAGGCTTGTCTGTCTGGAATCCAACGATTGTCTCCTTGCTCTTGTCGAGGTATCCCGGACCATGAGAAGTGATCGTAGAGATAACTTTTGTGTCCATATCAAGAACACCGCCGGCTTCTCTCTCCTTCTTCTGAAGATCAAGAACCATGTCCCATAAATCCTTTGTGTTCTGTGTAGGTCCTGCTAAGAAAGACTCATCTCCGTCGTATGGTGCGAAGTTCTTCTGGATGAAGTCACGCACGTTAATTTCGCTTTCCCATTTGCCACCTACAAAATCTTTCCATTCTGGTCTCATTTTGCAAAGCCTCCTAAAATATAAATTTAAATTTCATGCGGTAGGGCACCGCCAGTTACTAAGTTTAGAATGAATCCTGCCCAACATTCATAACTGTATTATATCCTCAATTTTGTATACACGTCAACACTATTCTTTGTACTTTTTTGTGTACAGAGAGGAAAAAATTATTAAAAATTTGTGAATTATCACGGAGAGAAGTTCTATGATTGTTACTTTTCACATCCACGTCAAAGTAGTGGGAATCATGCGCCAAATTGACGCGCTTTCTGATGAACTTGGAGAAATCATAAACTCCTGTGATATGGAAACATGGTATGTGATTGAAAGAAATGTTCACACCGACTTCACACCAGATTCACATGAACTTCACTGCGCTTTATTATTCTTACCCCATCAAGAGGAAAAATCCTCAAAAAAGGAGGTAGAGATCATGTTTTTAGGCTTGGAATGGTACTGGTGGCTAGTGATCGTGGCAACGCTTATGATCATCATCCCGCTGAAAGTAAAGTTTATGAAATGGTGGGGCAGACGGGAGCAGGGCAGGAAAAAGGAACAACGTGGGAAATGGGGGGATGAAGAATGATCGAAGTGAAGAATCTGACTTTTTCTTATGGGAAAGACAGGCAGGCGCTGCACGGTTTAAATTTCACTGTGGAGGATGGAGAGATTTTTGGGTTCCTGGGACCAAACGGCTCCGGGAAGTCTACGACCCAGAAAATATTGACCGACATCCTGAAAGGACATGGCGGAGAAGCGCTCCTGTTCGGGAAGGATTTAAGGGAAGTACATACGCAGGAATTCTTCCGGAAAATTGGCGTCCTGTTTGAATTTCCCTATCTGTACGCCAATTTGAGCGCCCTTGACAACCTGCATTATTTTTCCTCTTTCTATCCCAAAGAACAGTTAAGGGATGCGGAAGAAGTGCTTGAGGAACTGGAGTTCAAGAAGGATTTTTTAAGGAAACCGGTCTCCTCTTATTCCAAGGGGATGCGTCAGCGTGTCAGTATGGCGAGGGCTTTGATCAGCAACCCGAAGCTTTTGTTTCTGGATGAGCCCACCAGCGGTCTTGACCCTGCCGGGGCGGTCCTCTTCCGCAGGATGATTGAGAATGAGCGCCGGAAAGGGACGACGGTATTTGTAACTACCCACAATATGCTGGACGCTGACCTGCTTTGCGACAGGGTAGCTTTTATCTCTAATGGGAACATTGTTGCGCTTGATACGCCGAGAAATCTGAAAGAAAAAAACAGCAGCCACAGCATTGCCGTACATTATCTGTATCAGGGCAGGAGGGAAGAACGAATGATGGAAGCGCCGGAACTGAAATCAGGCATCCCTTTCCCATATGATGAGCTGCTCAGCGTCCACTCCCAGGAGCCGACCCTGGAGGATATCTTTATCCAGTATGCAGGAAGGAGGCTGTCTTAATGTGGAAAAGTCTTTCTTCTTTATTCAAAAAAGACTGCCGGATGATGGCGTCGGGAAAGTTCTTCCTTGTAGCGCTGGGATCGCTTTTGCTTTATACGTTGTTCATTCATTTTGGCTATGTGAATTTCATGGAGGATAATGCCGACATCTACAATGTATACCTCTATGATCCGGCGGGAACTTATACGCAGACATCGCCGCTGATCCATCCGGTGGCTTCTGCAGAAGAACTGAACGGAGCGCTTGCCGGGGATACAGGCGGGGTCGGGATCTGCGTAAAGGATGGGAATCCCGATATTGTACTTTATGCAGGAACAGAAAAAGTTGACCGGCATAGAGCGGATTATGCGCTCTCGCTTCTGCATCCCGGCAGTGGGTATCAGCCGGAAACAGTGGGGGACAATACCCCGGAAATGAAACAGCGCAGGGAGATCACCTGTGAACTGCTGTTCATCGAGATTGTTGCCGTAGGGTTCTTGGGGATTGCATCGGTACTGTTTAAAGAAAAACAGATGGGAGTGATACGTGTCCATTCCATCATGCCGCTGAAAAAGAGTCTGTTTGTATTTTCCAAGGTCTTTCTTTTTCTGGTCACGGATTTAGCATTTGCAGTTTTGATGACTTTGTTTAATGTGGGCGCCAAAGAAGCGGGAGGCGTTTTGCCTGCAGTGCTGATACAGACAGGTATTTTGTCCCTGATCATGGCGCTCACAGGCTTCGGCTGTACGATGCTGTTAAAAGATTTCAAACAGTTTTCCTTGGTCTATCTGGTGATTGCGCTCTTTGCCGCAACGCCGGTTTTCCTGTCGGCCAACACGGCAATTAAAATGGACTGGATTGACTGCCATCCGTTTTACCACGTGTATATGGGCTTGAAAAATGCTTTTTTCGGTACGCCTGTTACAAACCCGGTTTATTATATCTGTGTAGTGTGTGTCATTATTTTACTCTTTGGCATTGTTGAAGCGGCATTCCGCAAAGAGATGGGAAAGGAGGGCTGATCATGAAAGGGTTGATCTATCAGCTGAAAAGCGTCAGGAAAGATAAGTTTTGTATCATGTCGTTTCTCCTGCCAATTGTGGTAGCTATGGCGCTGAATATCGTCGGCTCCATTGACCTTTCTTCTTTAGGCGAATATTTTTTTTGTGTGGTTGAAGGTGAGGTCACTGATGAAACGAGGGAGTGGCTTATGGGATACGGCGATGTTACGGTCTGCCGGACGAGGGAGGAATGGCTTTCGGCGATCAGGGAGCCGTCCACCAATCTGATCGGCGTGGAGATGGACGGAAAGGGCGTCAAAACCATTTTATCCGGTGATGAATTACCATTGTGGCGGCAGGCGGCAGCTACGCTTCCGGATCTCTATGAACAGCGGGAAATGTCAGCCGCAGCCCGTATACAGACTTTGGAACAGCCTGATGTACTGACAGGATTTCAATACATTTTTATGGCAATGACATTGATCGTTGCGATGTTCATGGGCTGTACTTTCAATGCGATGAACATCATTTCTGAAAAAGAAAATGGTGTCGCGCTGGTCAATGAAATCCTGCCTGTGACACCCAGACAATATGTGATCCAGAAAATCTTCATCGGCTTTGTGTTTGGCTGTCTGTCCGCGATGGTTACGGCGGCAGTCTGCTTCCGGCTTTCCCCCGCAGGGACAGCGGTCATGCTTGTGCTGACGGTACTGTCGGCCTTTGTGGCGGCTCTGGTAGGACTGTTTGTGGGGCGTATTTCGGAGGGGATGATGGCAGGCGTGGTTTATATCAAAATCGTTATGATTGTATTTATGGCAGTTCCCCTTCTGAGGTATCTGGCGATGTCAGGAAATAAGGTTCTCTCCGGTATATGCTATCTGATCCCTTCCAGCGCCACTTTTGAGGGGGTTATGGATCTGGCAAACGGCGGTATGGCAGCGGCAGGCAAAGATATGGTGATCCTTGCGGCTCATTGTGCAGGCTGGTTTTTGCTGTATCTGCTTATATCCGGTAAGCGGAAGGAACCGTCATGTTGAGCCGGCTGACAAAAAGGGAACCATCCGTCGCGGAATTGTCACTTAATTGTCACTATGAAGTGCTATAATAAAAACGGGAACCGATCAGTGTGTGGACACACTGCACGGTTTGGAGTAAGATAGTTTGTAAGAATATGTCAGGATACTTCCTGGGCAAAAGCAAATCGGAGGAAACCATTTTCCGTTCTCCGGAGATCGAGCGCAGAACGCTCTAGGGGCACAGAGTATTCCCTTTCGTATAGGAAAAATCAGTTACAAAAATCGCAAGGTTAACACAAGGTTTTTGCAAGGTTCCTGCAAGGTTGGTGTGGTAAGATCTGAATATCCACGTTCAGAAAGGGCGTATCTACGGTCTGATTGCTTCCCTTGGCGCAATGCTGGTGATTTCAGCATTTATCATTGTAAGGAACTGTTCATAAATTACTCATGACAATTACTTGTCTAAATGTCCATCTG
>CAMWJQ010000119.1 GCA_947174615.1 uncultured Lachnospiraceae bacterium | reverse complement strand
TGTCCAGACAGATGCCGCCTTGACAATCAGTTCTCCCTTCTCTCCACGGACAGAAAAATTCCGAAATCCCACATATTTTGTAAAATCATAAGGCGCTGTAGAAATCTTAATACGCTCATTCAATCGCGGTCTCCTGTCAATCACAATCTGCCATGAACTAAGTATCCACGCAATATGCCTGCTGTAAAGATACTCGACATTAATGCGTCCATTCTCCGACTCAAAAATCGCCGCATCCTGAAAACAATCCAATATTGCAGGCACTGTCATGCATAAGGACGCATCCATCACACTATAACCTGCATTCATCTCATATGTATACATTGATACTCCTTTCACAATCTCCCCGTCAGATAAAACCGAATCAAACCAAATAGCAGCAAATGAATCGGATAGATTGCATAGAATAAATACTTCATCTGCCTGCCGCGCTCTCCATTGTAAAAATGGATTGGTATAAACGCAAGCGGCGCTGTAACTTCATAGGCAAATGCGCAGATTCCTGCGATATTGCGTATCCACTCCTGCATATTTCTGACATAATAAAACATGATTATAAACAAAATGCCCTTCCAATGGTAGTCTACATCCAGCCGCTCTCCTGCATACGCCATACCGACAATGATAACCAGCCTTAACAATATGTACTTTGTCTCATAACGCAGTTTAATCTGCTCCAGAAGTATCAGCGCACACAGACCAATACAAAGTGTGAAATACACATTCTGCCCCTTTGGATAGACCAGTTTTCCAAAGACTGCCATATTAAACGGAAGCTCTGAGATCACGGCAAACAAAAAACAGTTTCTCAGATACTTTGCCACATTCCTTGTGTGGAAAAATCCCTCGACCAGCAGAAAACAATAAATTGGAAAGGCAAGTCTGCCGACTTTTCTCAGCACAAAATAAACGTTATAATCATAACCCGGAATCCATCTGTAAACCGCCGCTGCAAAATGATCTGTCACCATAGTCACTACCGCAATCCATTTGAGGACAGCAGCCGAGATGCCAAAGCGGTTCTGTGCTGTCACATCCATATTTTTCTCCTTTCTGTCAGCCGTATGCAAGTCGAAAAGGCCGCAGCATAGAAGCTGCAGCCCAATCTTATGCTTTCTTTATTTTTGTCCTGAGCACATACCAGAGTGCGCCGGTGATACATACAGAAGAATACGTACCACACACAATACCTACCATAAGCGGCAGTGCAAACTCCTTGATGGAAGTAACACCCAGTACATACAGCGCTGCAACCATGATAAACGTTGTCAGTGATGTAAAGATACTTCTTGAGAGTGTCTGGCTGATACTCCTATTAACCAGCTCATCCAGAGAATCTTTTTTCAGCATTGAGCCAAGATTTTCTCTGATACGGTCAAAGATTACAATAGTCGCATTGATTGAATATCCCACAATTGTCAGCATACAGGCAATAAAGGTACTGCCCACGGACACTTTGGCAACCGCATAAAATGCAAGTACAACAAGCACATCATGTACCAGCGCCGCAACAGAGCTTGCCGCAAAACGAACATCCTTAAAACGGAACCAAATATAGATCAGCATACAAACGGTCGCTATAATCACCGCTATAATCGCGTCATTCTTCATCTCAGAGCTGATGGTTGAGCTGATGGTCTCCGCAGTGATCAATTCTTCATTCACGCCAAACTTCTCAACCAGTGCACTGTTTAGCTGCTCTCTCTCTGAGAGATTCAGCTCTCTTGTCTTAAAGATGACCTCGTTCGAGCCTGCTACCTTTTGTACCTGCACTGCTCCGTCCCCTGTTACATCGGTAAACACCGGCACAACATTCGCATCAATTGCTGCAAGATCCATATCCTCATTAAATGTTACATTCGTAGAAGTACCACCCACAAAGTCAAGGCTGTAATTCAACACCTTTCCTGTCGTGGCGCCATTGATGCCCATAAACACAAAGCCAAGAACAATCACAGCGATGGAACATGCAAAGAAAATATTTTTCTTTGCAAGGAAATTGACTGTTCTTTTTTCTTTATTCGTACCATAGTACTTTACATCTTTAAGACCAACCGCGAAAAATGCCCTTAAAATTTGTCTGGTCACAAAGAGCGCCGTAAACATGGACAGCACAATACCAAGACCCAGTGTATAGGCAAAGCCTTTTACTGTACCTGAACCCTTGATGCCGAGTACAAGCGCCGCAATCAGCGTTGTCACATTCCCGTCCACAATCGCTGAGAGCGCTTTCTGAAAGCCTGTGTCAATCGCATTCCTGACCGTCTTTCCAGCCGTAATCTCCTCCCTGATACGCGCAAAAATAATAACATTTGCATCCACCGCCATACCAATTGAGAGGATGATACCTGCAATTCCCGGAAGTGTCAGCGTCAGCTCAAAGATATTCAGACAAATGACAATCAGACAAGTATAAATAATCAATGCCAGCACCGATGCAAGTCCCGGAATACGGTAAACAACCAGCATAAACAAAGCAATGATGACCAGTCCGATCAGCGCCGCAAGAAGGCTTGTGCGCACTGCCTCCTCACCGAGCTGTGCACCTACGACATTCGAGCGCAGCTCTTCCAATTCCAATTTCAGTCCGCCGATACGAATCTGGCTTGCAAGCCGTTCAGCCTGCTCAAAAGTTCCCATACCCGTAATCTGCGCTCTGCCGTCTGTGAGCGCAGCCTCAACATTGGGTACACTGATAAAATCCCCATCATAATAGATACCAATTGACTGATTATTTGCAAATGCCTTCGTTGTGGCATCCGCAAATTTTGTCGCACCTGCGCTTGTAAAGATCAAGTCCACAACAAACTGGCTGTTTCCAAGGCTGTCACTTCCCGAACCGCCGTCCGCAGCCTCAACATCTGTACCTTCCAGCACGATGCTTCCGTCCGCCTGCAGCTCCTCAATCGTCTTATTTAGGGAATATCCCGTTGCTCCAGTCCCTGTATATGAATAATTTTGATTCCCCTGCGCATCTGTCTGTGCGATAAAATACA
Source organism: uncultured Lachnospiraceae bacterium (assembly GCA_947174615.1). GTDB lineage: Bacteria > Bacillota > Clostridia > Lachnospirales > Lachnospiraceae > COE1. The sequence goes on along the minus strand of CAMWJQ010000119.1, from coordinate 6,954 downwards.
GCGCACCCGGTCTGCCCAGATCTTCAAGAATCGAGTTGGCATCGGACACACCGGGAATCTCGATATTGATACGGTCTGTACCTTCCTTGTACACCTGCGCCTCTGTGCTGTAACCCTGCACACGCTGCTGCAGCTTGTAGATCGTATCATCCATATCCTCTGTGGAAGGATTCTCGTCCCCCACCACCTGATAGGTGATACTCACACCGCCTGCGAGGTCAAGTCCCTGCTTGATCCCTGCTGCTGAACCCGCTTTCTCTGTGCCAATACCGAATATTGACACAAATCCTAACGCTGCCATGACGAGCACTGTCACGATCAGCGTAACCACACCTTTGTTTTTTTTCATAACCTGTATACTCCTTTACTTTGTATCTTCTCCGGCAAGAGCAGCCTTTATCATGATTGCACATTCAACACGTTTCCGCTGAAGTTCACATCCAAGATCGTATGCATCATGGATGTTTCCATGAAAGTTGTAAGAATTTGCCGCACATCCTCCGCTGCAATAAAACTTTGCAAAGCAGTTCTTACACTTTTCCTTTGAATATACATTACATGTCTTGAATTGTTCTCGAACTTCCGTTCTCGTGATGCCATCTTCCACATTGCCCATCAGGAAATCCTCCTGCCCGACAAACTGATGGCAGGGATATAAATCTCCCCATGGCGTCACAGCCAGATATTCTGTTCCAGAGCCGCAGCCAGACAGCCTTTTGTAGACACACGGTCCACCCTCTAAATCTATCATAAAATGAAAAAAGTTGAAGCCTCTTCCCTCTTGATATCGTTTAATCATCTCGACTGCAAGCCTGTCATACTCTGCAAGCAGCTCAGGAAGATCGGACTCAACCAGCGCATAATCCGCACTCTCCGGCGCCACTACCGGCTCCACAGAAATCTGCTGAAAGCTCAGATCTGCCAGATGACAGACATCCGCTGCAAAATCTTTGTTGAAATGCGTAAAGGTCCCGCGCACATAATAGTTTGTCTGATTTCTGCTCTCAGCAACCTTTTTGAACTTAGGCAGAATCAGGTCATAACTGCCCTGACCTCCTGCAAGCGGACGCATCCTGTCATTGATTTCTTTTCTGCCATCTATACTCAGCACAATATTTGCCATTTCTCTGTTGGCAAACGCTATCATTTCATCATTTAGCAGAACCCCGTTGGTCGTAAGTGTAAAGCGGAACTTCTTGTGATGTGGTTTCTCCAAACTTCTGCCATAGGCAACAAGATCTTTCACAACCTGCCAGTTCATCAACGGCTCTCCGCCAAAAAAATCCACCTCGAGATTGACGCGGTTCCCTGAGTGGGATACCAGAAAATCCAGTGCCTTTTTCCCTACCTCATAACTCATCAGTGCACGCCTGCCATGATACTCGCCTTCCTCCGCAAAACAGTACTTACATTTGAGATTACAATCATGTGCAATATGCAGACAAAGTGCCTTGACAACGGTTTCACGGTTTTTGAACGCATCAATGCTTTTCTCATATATATCTTCTGTAAAGAGCATCCCTTTGTCTTTCAGCTCATAAATCTCTTCCACAATCTCAAACAAGTCCTTGATCTCAGATAAATTCCTGTCTGAAAAATTCTCTTTTAACGCCTCATATGCCACAGACTGATCCGCCTTCTCCAGCTGGTTGTCCACCATATAAGCAATCGCATCGTAAACAAGATCATCGACGACATGCACAGAACCGCTGTTGACATCCAAAACGATATTGTATCCATTGTTTTTATACTGATGTATCAATTTTAAATCCTTCCCACACTCATTACACACAATCGAGTAGGCGGGACCGCTCTCCCTCCTACTCGCTGTTTGACAATTCATTTATTTATGATTGACTACTTGCCGGCATTCTCACAGCTCTGATTGCCTACTGTACAGGATGTCTTGCATGCAGACTGGCAAGACGTCTGGCATTCTCCGCATCCGCCTTTTTTTACGGACTCTTTATAGTCTCTGGTCGTCAATGTCTTAATATGTTTCATACCGATTGCCTCCTTAAAGTGTATCTTAAAAATTTTTTAATCTACGATAGTATATCACACATTTCTACATTCGAAAAGAGTTTTTTGAGATTTTCAATATTTTTTAGTAACGCTTCAGCCCTCGGCTTCCTGTTACAGGCATCAAGACATGCAAAGTCCGTGAAACAGGTCTATTTTTTACATCACCTTCTGTAAATAGGAAGTGTAGGCATATAATACCTGATTATTCAGCAGAACCCTTGACCAGCCGTTATTGCCGATACCTGTGCGGAATATCATATCGCCCGGATTGATAGGCACTACGATCGTGTCCGGGCTGTCTGTGCTCGGCACGGTCCGCAGATTCACAGTCGATGTGGCTGTCACCACTTCATTCACATCTAAGTATTGCACATTTGCCGCATTCTCAGCGTTCACTACAGGCGCACCGCTCGGATCTTTTGCCTCGGCAATTCCATCATAGTTAAAATAGGAAACATTCATGTCAACATTTCCAACTATGCCTGGTATTGCCGCCTTGCTTGTATACTGCCACATCGCCTGTACGCCTGCGTAACTGCTTGCCGGCGTAATCGGGAACGGCTGCTCAGGATACTGTGCCACCCATACCTTATACCTATTCAGGATATTCATATCCCAGTCTCTGCTGTCTGTCATCTCGTTTCTGGACGCATAAAACATAGGTGTGTACCCTCTTGCTGCGATTGTGTCAAGAAACCTGACTGCCAGTGCTGTCCGTACTTCTTTTCCCAACAGGTATTGTCTGCTCGTCGCATTTCGAAAGCCCTCGCAGTCATATGCAACTGGAAATGTTATTTTGTACTTGTCGATCAGATTTGCCGTAAACAAAGCCTCCTCGACCACCTCTGCCTCATTCACTGCAGCGGAGAAAAAGTATGCCCCCACCTTGAGACCGACTCTCTGCGCTTCCTGCAAATTATACCTTGCATAAGGGTCCTCATTTAAGATTCCGGTTGTCTGTGTGCGGTATCCTACTCGGATCATCGCAAACTGTACCCCGGAAGCTGCAACCTGATTCCAGTCAATTACGCCCTGATAACGTGAAACATCAACGCCCAGCGCTGCCTGCGCAATCTCGTTGGGCGCCGCCTGCACAGTAATCTTGGGTGACGCTACAGATATCAAAATGACGAATGCCATCAAAAGTGCCTTCCATCTCACATTTTTCCTATGTAATATAAATTTCATAACTTCCTCTCTCCTCGTCCTTTCCCTGTTATACAAATATTCATAGTTCCTTAGCCAGTATAACATATTTCGACAAAAAAGAAAGGTTTTTTACAAATTTTAACGTTCCAGTATCTGTTAAACAGTTCCTTACCCCAACATTCCCCCAAGCATCCCACTGCCCAGACAGATCAAAAGCGTCGTGATACAGGTGTTGCTGATTGGCACAAATCCCGGATCTGCCACGACAGAGACCGCACAAATAATCAGAAAATACGCCGCTCCCGCCAGCATTCCCCATATAAACCTGCGGCTCGATGCCCCCTTGGAGAAAAAAAGACCTGCCAGCAAAGAAGAGATACAGTAAATTACAATGATGCTGATATCCACCACATTTTCTCCTATTGAAAACTTGTACAGCAGACCTGCTACAATAAGAAGCATCACTCCTGTAATCAGATACGCTGCCATCAGACATTTCAAAAGCGCTGCCAGCCGCTCTGTGCCAACTACATTTTTCACAATATCCTACCTCCAATTTGCAAATAAAATCTTGTATTATTTCACTAACACTGTTATAATCTATGCTGATACGTATAAAAATATGCAATTGTAAAAAGGAGTGATTTTGTTTTGGATACCCCCGGTGTCATACAACTCGTAATTCTGGTAGTACTTATTATTTTGTCTGCTTTTTTTTCATCTGCCGAGACTGCCCTCACTACCATAAGCAATGTCAAGGTGCGTGCTATGATCGATGAAAATTCGACTGGAAGGGTGCTCACACTTCAAAAAATTCTTGACAACAGAAGCAAGCTCATCAGTGCGATTTTGATTGGCAACAATGTCGTGAATATTGGCGCTTCCTCCCTTATGACCTCGCTCGTCATACGTTTGTGGGGAAATGCTGCTGTCGGCATCGGTACTGGTATATTGACTCTGTTAATTCTGATTTTCGGTGAAATCGTCCCCAAGACATGGGCAATGTGCAACAATGAAAAGCTTTCTCTCGCCTATGCGAGAGTCATCTATCTGCTGATGCAGATCTTGACCCCTGTCATCTTTGTCGTTGATAAAATATCGGGAGTTTTCCTTGCTTTCCTGCACATTGACCCGTCAGCCCGCGTCACAATGACAGAGACGGAACTGAAGACCTATGTGGATGTCAGCCATGAGGACGGCGTGATCGAGCAGGAAGAGAAGAAGCTTATTTACAACGTATTCGAGTTTGGTGACTCTGTTGCAAAAGACATTATGATTCCCCGCATTGACATGACCACAATAGATGTCAATGCTACCTATGAGGAGCTGTTAACACTATTTCGCGAATCCATGTATTCTCGTATTCCTGTCTATGAGAATGAAATGGATAACATCATTGGCATTGTGATTGTAAAAGATTTTCTCCTTGTAGAGAACAGGGAGAATTTTAAGATTCGCGATATCCTTCGCGAGGGATATTATACTTATGAGTACAAAAAGACGGCTGACCTGCTGCTTGAAATGCGTCTGATCACAACCAATGTCGCATTCGTCTTAAATGAATACGGCGCCACTGTCGGCATGATAACCGTAGAGGATTTGCTGGAAGAAATCGTCGGTGAAATCCGCGACGAATACGACGCTGATGAAGCTGAACTTTTCAAGAAAACCGGCAAGCATGAATACGAGGTTGGCGGCAGCTTAAAGCTTGATGATATCAATGATGTTCTCGAAACCAAATTTGACTCTGAAGATTATGATTCCATCGGCGGTATTATGATCGAGCTTTTGGACCGCTTCCCATCCGAGGGAGAGTCTGTTGTAACGCAGGACAATATCAAACTGACTGCCAAAAAAGTAGACAACAACCGCATTGAAACTGTGATCATCCTGCTCCCAGAACCGGATAAGGATACGCAGGACGATTCAGAGGATACACATACAAAATCACATGAAACCGCATAAAATGTTTCTCCATAAAATAAAAGAGCAGGTGCTGCCTGCTCTTTTATTCTTACATAATTATAAATCTGCATAAAACTTATACGTATCCATGATCTCATCAGGAATCTCTTGTGTCACCTTCTGCAAAGTCTTGATTTTCAGCTCAAACTCCTGTTTCTTCTTCTGGGCATTTCTAAAACTCCTCGCCTGTGCTGCCTCATAAGGTCTTTGAGCATTCAATTTCATCCGAAGCCCCTTCTCAAATGGACAGTATGTCGCAAGAATTTCTCTTGCAACTTTGTTCATCTTCATTGATCCGTTTGCCTCATTTTTAATCCATGATTCATAATCCAGTAAAAAGGTCTCCCGTGAATTGTTCCTTGCCTTCTGAATCTGCAATTTTACCTTGTCGCGCGCATCATCGGACAAATCCCGGTTCTTTCTGTAAAACTGGATATAATCCATATATTCTGAGGTGAGTGACTTCACCTTGACATCGTTCCACGCCATTCCTTGTATACAGCGGCAAAGTTCCCAGCGGAAACGTCCAAACATCTTTACCATCAGTTCATCTATATTTGCGCTTGTCATAATTGGGAAACAAAACCGCCCCGGCGTGCCCTTATTCTTTCCCCCAACCTCCTGCCACATGGCAGCATTCGTCCCGAACAGCGGAAACAGTATCACATCTGGATACACATTTTTTAAAACTGTCTCATTGGTAATCTTACATTCCGTATTCGAGTAAATCACTTCTCTGTAAAATACCGAGTAGTCAAGCTTCACAAAACGCTCGACGCTCTCATTGATTTTCTTTTTGGTGACGAGAAGCTTATCCAAATATCCAAATATCGCATCTTTGTATAAAATTGGCATATAGGAAGACGGCTGCCCATAAAGGGTGCGGGAATTGCTCATCTGCATGTTCATAATCTCATATTCAACGCGCCGATTCATGTCATTTAGCAGCACCTTCTGCTCTTTCTCTGTAATCTCTCCCTGTTTTTTGAGTGATCGGAGATTCTCCACATAATCTTCATCAAACTCACTCTTAGACGGGTCGCGCTCGCCGTCATGAATCATGTCAAGCCACTCCATCATGGTGACTACCTTGCAGGGTCCTTTGTTCTCTTCGGGCTCCACACTGCACAAGAACCGCAGATGCTCCTCGTCAAGCAAACGTTCATCCAGCATACCAAAGTTCATAAAGAGTTCTACCGCTTTGGGCGGATGAATCAACCCTTCCTTGATCTTGCGGTAACAGCACAGATAGAGCTTGAACACCAATGGTGTGATCGTTTTTTTCGCCTTCTTTGTATCGTCATCCACTGACATTCTGTCTGGCGCATTCACCAAATACTCCACATTTCTCTTGAGCTTGAATGCATCCTCGTCAGCGAACGTAGACGCAAACTTGAGAATCTGTTCCATAGAGTCGTGCAGCGAGTCCATATCCTGTTTGATATCCGCCTCACGCTCTTCTTGAGAGCGCTCATCCTCCACAACTTTCTCCGATACCAGACCTTCCATTTTGCGCTTTATCAAATCCATATTGTAAATCGGTGCATTTAAAGCCTGACTCTCTAATTCTTTGTGCTGGAAAACAAATTCATCCACAATCCCACTCAAAAGAATATGAATTTCCTCTGGAATATCGTTCTTTTCCTTGATGGTATGCGCCTTATCACAAATATGATCAAACAGGTTGTTGCGCGGTCTCAGACACATCACTCCCATAAGATTTTTGATATACTCAACAAGTTCAGCACAATCCTCAAGCAGTGACGTCACAAGCTCCATGATTTCGGTCACCTGAAAAAATGCCATCTTCTCACT
>CAMWJQ010000118.1 GCA_947174615.1 uncultured Lachnospiraceae bacterium | reverse complement strand
CTGCATGTTCAAAAAACGCCATGACTGCATGATTGTCAAAGCCATATACGGCACTGTACAAAAATTTTGCATGCTCCATCACATTCTGAAAAAAATCTTCAACGTCACAGGCATTGGTCACATTACATCTTCCTTTGCCTGTGATAAACAGCTTCTTACCAAGCTTTTCATTCTTTTCAATCAGAACCACGTTCCGCCCTGTATCGGCAGCAGCTACCGCCGCCATCATGCCTGCCGCACCGCCGCCTATAATTATGATATCTGCCATACTTCCAGTTATCTCTTCCTCCGCCGAGACATTTGTGCCTGCAGCGGTATATTGAGCATATCCTCATCTATAAAATTAATTTCATCTTTCAAATACACTTGATAATTGTTCCATGCATACTCAAGTGATTCCAGATTCTTCCTGACCTCATCAGGTCTTTTCAGGCACAGCGTTACGACAAGCGCATTGATCATACTCAGTGGCGCCACAAGCGAATCTACTATCGATACCATATCGCTCCTCGCCAACAGATTACATGCCGAATAAAGGCACATCGGCGAATGGATTGTATCTGTGATTGTGATAACCTTCGCATTCTTGTCATTTGCCATCTCCATTGCCTTGAGTGTACGCATCGAGTATCGCGGAAAACTGATTCCGATCACAGCATCTTTCTCATTAATACGAAGCATCTGTTCAAATGTTTCCGATGTGCTGGTAGAATCCAGCAGATTGACATCTCCCCGAATCAAATTCAGATAAAAATGCAGAAACTGTGCAAGCGGTCTACAGCTTCTAAGTCCAATAATATAGATATGTTTTGCTCCAAGTATAATATTGACCGCTGTCTCAAATGCCTGTATATCAATATGTTCCATCGTATCTTCGATCTTTTCGATATCTGAACTGAGCACCGAAGATAAGATCTCAGCCTGCGAACTTGCTCCATATTTGGCGCCAATCGACTGTACGGTGTTTAGTTTCTTTTTGACCCACTCAGCCAACGAATCCTGAAATTCTGGATATCCTTCGTATTCCAATGCATACGCAAACCGCACTACAGTCGCTTCACTGGTTCCCACGGTCTTCGCCAGCTTTGCTGCTGTCATAAAAGCAGCCTGCTCATAGTGGTCAATGACAAAAGTCGCCAGCTTCTTATGACTTTTGCTCATCTTATTGAATTTCTCATTGATCCTTGAAATCGTATCATATGTTTCGTCCATCAAAATTCCCCAGCCTTATTACTCTCGTACATTATGAACAGTTTCTATAAATATCATTTAATAACTCGATCGTCTCATCTTCCGTGAGGTCGTAGTCCCCTGTGAGCACCATACATGCACATCCATGTATAAAAATCCACATTTTCATAAACAGCCCGCTCGGATTCTGACAACCTGCAGCCGAAGCCCTGTTGATTTCTCTGCTGACTGCTGCGGATTTACCATTTAACAGTTCAAAGAGTCCTCTGTCCCCTCGATGCTCTGACTGGAACAGGAGTTGAAACAGTTTTCTTTCTTCCTTTGCATAATTTATATAGGCAAGTCCTAAATGTATAAACGGTGTTTCCACATCCGACTTGTAATGTTCATAGTAATCTCCAAAATCGTCGATTGCCTTTTGATAAATTTCCAAATAGAGCTCACTCATGTTTGCATAAACTCTAAATATTGGCTGTGTAGAGCATCCAATCTGTGCTGCTAGTTTTCTGGCAGTAACATTTTCTATCCCTTCTTCCTTTGCCAAAACAAAGGCTGTCTCTGCTATTTTGTCCTTTGTAATCAATTCTTTCCTTGCCATCTCACCATCCATGCCTTTCTCACGTCACGCAGGAACTGTAAAATTTTATTGGGGAATCCATCAGCTTGCTGACGTTTTTCATTTGAACGCCCGTGTGCATAAAACAGTATCGGGCTAAACGCATCGTTAACCCGATACTGCTATTAACAGTTCACTGACACGAACTTATACAGGGTATGCACCGTTTTTGGTATCAGCCTGGGTCATATCAACTTTCTCCTGCTGTGCCTGACGATACTTAAAGAAATCTGTAGCAACCTGAGGGAACAATGCATAAGATAATACATCTTCGTCCTGCTGTTTCCACTCTTTCATCTCTTCCTCGATCTTCTTTAACTCGTTTGGAAGCCTGTCTGCTGGACGACATGTAATAATATTTTCCTTTTCCTCCGCTGAGAGTACCTTATCCTGTACTTCCTTATTAAACGGCTTGACAGTCTGACCATACTCACCGCGCAGTACTGCCTTCGTCTCCTTGGTAGCCATCTTGTACCGCTCACCCATCAGCACATTAAATACAGCCTGTGTGCCGACAATCTGTGAAGATGGTGTTACCAGAGGCGGCTCACCCAAGTCTTTACGCACTCTTGGGATTTCCTGAAGCACATCATAATACTTATCCTCTGCATTCTGCTCCTTTAACTGGCTCACCATGTTCGACAGCATACCGCCCGGAACCTGATACATCAAAGTCTTGATATCTACGCCGAGAACCTTAGGATTGAGCAGTCCGCTCTTTAAGCACTCTTCTCTGTATGGTCTGAAATGCTCAGCAATCTTCGCGAGAAGATTCTGATCAAATCCAGTATCATACGGGGTTCCCTTGAATGTCTCAACCATAACCTCTGTCGCTGGCTGAGATGTGCCGAGCGCAAACGGCGAGATCGCACAGTCAATCACATCGACGCCTGCCTCTACCGCTTTTAAGTACGTCATTGAAGCAACACCGGATGTATAGTGTGTATGGAGCTGAATAGGCAGTTTTGTCGCAGACTTCATCGCCTTAATTAACTCCTCAGCCTTGTATGGTACCAGCAGTCCTGCCATATCCTTGATACAGATGGAATCAGCACCCATCTCCTCGATATCCTTTGCCATCTTCATCCAGTACTCCAATGTGTACGCATCACCCAATGTATACGAGAGCGCTATCTGCGCCTCGCCGCGCCCCTCTCTCTTTTTTACCGCATTTGCCGCATTTACGGCACACTGCAGGTTTCTAAGATCGTTGAAGCAGTCAAAGATACGAATAATATCAATACCATTTGCGATGGATTTCTCGACAAACTCCGTCACCACATCATCTGCATAATGACGATATCCCAGGATATTCTGACCTCTGAAAAGCATCTGTAATTTTGTATTTTTCACACCATCTCTTATTTTTCTGAGTCTCTCCCACGGGTCCTCTTTCAAGAAACGAAGAGATGCATCGAACGTAGCGCCTCCCCAGCACTCTAAGGAATGATAACCGACTTGATCCATGGTCTCAAGGATGGGGAGCATAAATTCCGTCGGCATTCTTGTAGCTATCAAAGACTGGTGAGAATCACGCAGAACGGTCTCCGTAATCTTGATAGGCTTTTTAACTATTTCTGACATTACGATTCCTCCTTCTATCTATCACTCTTAATTATACTCACGGCAGATTTCATCTGTCGTGAGTATCGCGCCAGCCGCAGCCGCAAAGCGGCATATTTCCTTATGCGGCTGTGTGCATAACTTTATTAAAATACTCCGAAAATCGCCATAAATGTACCCGCTGCTACTGCTGTACCGATAACACCCGCAACATTTGGTCCCATCGCATGCATGAGCAGGAAGTTTGTCGGATCAGCCTCCGCGCCGACTTTCTGAGAAACACGCGCAGCCATAGGCACTGCCGAAACGCCCGCTGAACCGATGAGCGGATTGACTTTGCCCTTCGTGATAATACACATCAGCTTGCCAAAGAGAACGCCCGCCGCTGTACCAAACATAAATGCAACCAATCCTAATCCAACGATTTTGAGTGTATCCCAGTTCAAAAATGCCTCTGCGCTGGTGGTCGCGCCCACGGACGTACCCAGCAAAATAACAACGATATACATCATTGCATTCGATGCGGTCTCCTGAAGCTGTCTCACCACACCGGACTCTCTGAACAGATTTCCCAGCATCAGCATACCAACAAGCGGTGCTGTCGTAGGAAGAATCAAACATACAACAATCGTTACGATAATCGGGAAGAGAATCTTTTCAAGTTTGGAAACAGGACGCAGCTGCGCCATCTTAATCTTTCTCTCCTCCTCGGTTGTCAAAAGTTTCATGATTGGCGGCTGAATCAACGGCACCAGTGCCATGTACGAGTATGCTGCCACAGCAATCGGTCCGAGCAGCCCCGTCTGTCCCAGCTTACCGGCAAGGAAAATTGATGTAGGACCGTCGGCGCCGCCAATAATAGAAACTGCCGCCGCTGCGGGACCGTTAAATCCAAGTGCAATCGCGCCAAAGTACGCTGCAAAAATACCAAACTGTGCAGCTGCACCAAGCAGGAAGCTCTTGGGATTTGCAATCAGCGGACCAAAGTCTGTCATAGCTCCTACACCCATAAATATCAAGGATGGGAGAATTGCCCATTCATCAAGTAAATAGAAATAATACAGCAAACCGCCGGGTGTACCGTCCGCACCGATTGGCGCGATAATGTCGGGATAAATATTTACCAGCAGCATACCAAACGCTATCGGTGTCAGAAGCAGCGGTTCAAACTGCTTCGCGATAGCAAGATAAAGAAATACGCAAGCAACAATAATCATGATCACATTTCCAACCTCGATGTTAAAAAATGCCGTCTGATGGATCAGATTATTTAATGTATCTGCTATATATGACATTTTGTTGACCTCCTATTTTATTTTCAGAGCAGATCTGCCCTGCTTTCACCACATTAGGATGATAAAGGACTGTCCTGCGACAGTTTCTTAGTTCAAAGTTGCAAGCAAAGCACCTGCTTCAACAGAGTCTCCAACTGCCACGTCGATACTTGCCACGGTTCCATCCTGAGGTGCTACCACAGGAATCTCCATCTTCATTGCCTCAAGAATCACAACTGCGTCACCCTTCTTGACAGCCTGTCCTGCACTCTTTTCAAGTTTGAATACCTTTCCTGCTGCACCCGCCTCGATTCTTATACTGCCTGCTGCACCTGCGCTTGCCTTAGGAGCCGCTGCCGCTTTGGGAGCTGCTTTCGGCGCTGCCTTGGGTGCTGCTGACTGTACAGGTGCTGCGCCAGAGCCTGCGCCCTCTTCTACTACGACATCATACACGTTGCCGTTCACGGTGATTGTATAATTCTTCATTTTGAAATCCTCCTAAATTCATAGATTTGTTATTTTCTTCTCCATTTATTTGTATTAGCTCTCTTGATACTCCGCACTTGGAAGCCCTCTACACTCGTTCCCTCATAGGATGCGATTGCCGCTGCTATGACAGCTACAAGCTCCAGATCATCTGAAAGCTCCTCTTCTTCTTCCTCCTCCACAACAGGCGCTGTGGGTGCCGGAGCTACCGGTTCAGGCACAGGCTCCGCTTTCTTCGGAGCGAAAGAAGCCTGAATCTTTGGTATCACACCAAATCCTGAGATGATGATACTGATCAAGATCAATACTAAAAACACTGTTCCCATACCAAGCAGTGTGTTGAGTGCTGCCTTTGTCATCAGTTCTCCCTTTGTCTCATCAAGATTCAATGTGCAGGATGTCATCTTCAGATAAATGTCATTTGTAAAAATTAATTCTACCGAAGCGTTCTTGTTCTCGCCTGTGACCGGAATCATAACAACGATTGTATCATCGTCAACAACCGATGTTGGATCGCCAAAGTCCGTGATGCTGCCCATCGTCTCAATGCCTGACTGAAATGAAGTGAGTGCACCGTTGACTGCCTTGCCTTCACACACAAAAGAACCATCACCATAATACTGTGCATAAGTCGATGCAAACAGATCGCCAAGCTCCACATTGCTGTAGTTTGCAAGCATCTCATCAACATTGTCCGTTGAGACTAATGCTGCCATGAGCTGAACCACCTGATCCGCCCTGCTCTTTGCAGAACTTTCCTTGCTCTGCTGAAATTCGCTGGAAATCTCGGTTGAGCTGCACGCTGTCAGAACGAAAACGCAGGTAAGCATTAATAATACTCTCGCAAATTTTTTCATATTAACGTTCACCCTTTCTTAGACCGTTCCATGTTTTTTTGAAGGACGATCCTCTCTCTTTGTAAACAGCATCTCAAAAGCACCAATCACATACTTTCTGGTATCTGCTGCCTCGATAATCTGGTCTACATATCCTCTTCTCGCCGCGCCGGTTGCGCTTGTCTGGAGTGCCGCATACTCCGCAGCCTTCTCCTTGATAACATCTGCGCCCTGTCCTTCATACATGATCTTTGCCGCAAGCGTCGCATCCATAGAACCGATTTCTGCATCCGGCCATGCAATCGTGAGATCAGCGCCGATCGCCTTTGAATTCATCGCAACATAAGCGCTTCCAAGCGCTTTGCCAATCACGACGTTCACCTTTGGCACTGTGGCATTTGCAAACGCGTATGTAAGCTTTGCCACTGCCTTTGCGATACGCTTCTCGCTGCATACGGTCGCCTCATATCCCTTGACATTCGTGAGTGACAACACCGGAATGTCAAACGCGTCACAGAAATTGATAAAGTCCGCTGCTTTCTCACAGCCGTCTGCTGACAGTACCGCGTCAAACTTATCCGTGACTTCTCCCTCTGCACTGTAAACCTCTGTGCGGTTTGCAACACATCCGACGGTCATGCCGTTTAACTTAATAAATCCTGTCACCATATCCTTTGCAAAATTTTCTTTGATCTCGAAGAATATATGATTATCCGCGATCGTAGAGAGTGCAATCGAAGTGTCTCCCACACAATTTTCGAGATCTGCGCAGACTCTGTTTAAATCGTCTGTACACTCCTCATACGAAGCATCATCCTCGTTGTTGCCGGGAAGCATCGTTACCAGCTCACGAATCTTTGCAAAAACAGTATCCTCGTCTGCCACTACATCTACAATACCGCTCTGAGCGCTCTGGAAATCAGCCGTAGACGAATCACACTTAGAGACATTGTTTCCATCAAGCGCATTGGGTGAATTTACGAACAGCTTCGCCTTTGACTTTTCCATAAAGGTAAAATCCGTCAAGGTTGGAAACAGTGCAAGACCGCCTCCGCAATTGCCAAAAACTGCTGTAATCTGAGGGATTACCCCTGATGCAAGCGTCTGCTTTCGGTAAATCTCGCCAAAAGCATTGAGCGCATCTGTCGCCTCCTGGAGCCTGAGACCTGCGGAATCGATCAGACCGATAACCGGTGCGCCGGTCTTCATCGCAAGGTCGTAGAGGTTTGCGATCTTTCTGGCATGCATTTCACCGACAGAGCCGTTCAACACGGACACATCCTGGCTGTACACATACACAAGATTGCCGTTGATCACTCCGTATCCAGTGATAACACCGTCTGAGGGAGTTTCAGTTTGTTTCAGATTGAAGTCTGTCGCTCTTGCCATGACAAGGGCGCCGATTTCAACGAAACTGTTTTCATCAAGCAAAGATTCAATTCTTTTACTTGCCAAACTTGAAGTAGTACTCATTTTGTGACCTCCATTTTTATATTTTTAATTTTCAAAAAAATAACTTTTTTGCGCAACTAAAACTGCGTCTATTTTAGTATAACATATATTATTCTAATCGCCTAGTAGGTTTTTGTTTTTTCTGTATCTTTTTCCAGAACTTTTTTGATTGCCTTTTTATTTTCAAAGTGGAAATGCTGTTGGTTTTATAGTAAAATAACTCTAAAACAGTTATAGTGAGGTTATATGTTCTATGAATAAAAGAAACAGCTTCCGTCAACGTTGCCTGACAATCCTTATCCTTCTGGTTTTAGTTGTAACGGGCAGCGGCTGCGCCAGCAATTCACTCAAAAACCAGAAGCCTATTTCCCGGACCGGCTTTGCTTTTGATACCATTGTGACTATCACAATCTATAATTCTGACAAAGAAAAGGTGTTAGACCATTGTCTCGCTCTGTGTGAATCCTATGAATCGATGTTTAGTACATCACAAAAAAATTCCGATATATGGAGAATCAATCATTCGAACGGACAGCCAACTGCCGTCTCTTATGAAACCGCAGTGCTGATTCAGGCAGCATTACAATATTGTGCTCAAAGCCAAGGGACACTTGACCTTACCCTTCGTCCCGTCTCAGATGAATGGGATATCTCAGGGCAGATGGAGCAGGCATCGTCTATAACCAACTACAGCTATCACATTCCTACAGAACAAACATTGTCTGAGCTTTTGGACCATGTTAACTATAAAAACGTATTGATCACTGACGCAAATGGTATGGAAATTGGATATGATACAGTGCTCTCAGACAATACAGCGTACTTTGTGACACTCAAAGATCCTCAAAGCGCCATTGATCTCGGATTTATCGCGAAAGGTTATATCGCGGATCAATTGAAAGCTTATCTGCTCTCGTCAGGCGTGGAGAGTGCCATCATCAGTCTTGGCGGCAATATTCTGCTCGTCGGCTCTAAACCTGATGGCTCTCCTTTTAATGTAGGTATCCAAAGACCCTTTGGCGCTGTCAACGAGGTTCTTACTACGCTTCAAAAAAGTGATATTTCTGTCGTTTCATCTGGCTGCTATGAGCGTTATTTTATAACAGATACCAATGAAAAAGACAGGACAATCTATCATCATATCTTTGATCCGACGACTGGTTATCCTGTCCAAAATGACCTTTTGGGTGTCACAATCCTTTCTGATTCCTCTATGAAAGGCGACGCACTTAGCACATACTGTTATATTCTTGGGCTTGAGAGAGGACTCGATTATATATGCAGTCTTGAAGATGCAGAGGCGGTTTTTGTCACAAAAGATTATGAAATTATCACCTCATATTAGGAACTGTAGGAAAAGAATTGACGCATCTTAACTTGTCTATTTCTCCGATAGCAAATTGCTGAGACAATTGGCAATAAGCCTCGCCGTAAGGCATTGCCCTTTATGCCTTTGCCTCCTACGCCTGCGCTTGTCTTCTTTGCAGATAAACACTTGTTCTATATTAACTTAACAAGTTATTTCTTATCAGTTCCTAATTTACTCTCAAAGAACTATCCTGCGCAATCTGCATCACTTATTTTTCTACAGTTCCTTAAATAATATGAAACAATCTTTCCGTATTATGTTTCGCGTGTTCTATCAATGTATCCTCAGAAATCTTCATATATTTTGCAAGTTCTTTTGCAACATATATAATGTTCTGCGGAACATTCGTCCGTTCAAGCCCTGGCACGTTTTTAGGTGTCAGATACGGTGCATCGGTCTCAATCAAAATTCGGTCAAGTGGTATGATGCGCACTGCGTCACGCAGTTCCTTGGCACGTCGGTCATCACAAATCCATCCTGTGATGCCAATCGAAAATCCCATGGAAAGATAATGCTTTAACGTTTCCCTGTCGCCCGTAAAACAGTGCACTACAGACATTTCGCATATCTCTTTGTGTTTCTTAAAACGTTTCATAAAATCTTCTGCCGCACTGCGCTCATGCAGAAATAATGGCTTCCCTAATTTCTCTGCAAGGACAATGTGTTTCTCCAGACATCGTATTTGATTTTCTTTTGTAGAAAACATTCGATCGTAATCAAGCCCACATTCACCAATCGCTACAATTTTGGGATTCTCAGTTATTCGTTTCTCGATCATCTCAAAATCCTGTTGTGTCGCTCTGTCCGCATTATGTGGATGTATCCCTACTGTCCCATATACAGGATGTGTTTTGGTAAAATTGTCTATTTTTTGATTTTCCTTTGGGTCTGTTCCTGTCAGGATACAACATACATTGTTATCCAAGGCATTTTGTATAATCTTATCTGGTTCAGGAAACTGTCTGCAAAATAAATTTAATCCAATATCATAGTACTTGATGTTTGTTAGGTTGGTTTGCATTTTACTTTTTCTCCTTTCTATAATATACTTTAATATATTAACAAAAAAAGAATTCTCCCACCTCTCAATCCTAAAAAGTGGAGAATTCTATATAATGGGACCTATAGGGCTCGAACCTATGACCCTCTGCTTGTAAGGCAGATG
>CAMWJQ010000117.1 GCA_947174615.1 uncultured Lachnospiraceae bacterium | reverse complement strand
ATGCACCACCGACGCCGATTCCTCCCACGCAATCCGCACACAGTCTCCGCAGTCTGTGTGGTCAAGTGCATTTTTCACAATATTACAGACTGCCTCCACAATCCAATTCCGGTCACACAAAAAGGAGAGGGATTCGCTGCCCGCGAGTACAATCTCCTTCCCCTCCTGTCCGGCTCGGAACAAAAAACGCTTTTTCACATCTGCCATCATCTCTGAAAGATTTTCCATCTTCTTTTCAATCGCAATCGTTCCGGCATCGAACTTCGCTATTTTCAATAAATTCTGCACCAATGTTTCGATGCGGTCAAGCTCCTGCTCTGACAGCGCAGAAAATTCCTGAATTTCCGGCAGCTTTTTTGCCTCTGCTTCCGTCTGTATAATGCCATTGTAGATATTGAGCGCTGCAAGCGGCGTCTTTAACTGATGTGAAATGTCGGAGATCGTATTTTTCAGCGCTGCGCGCGCACATCCCTCATTCTCCGCCTTTGCATTCAAAATGGCAGCGAGCGTGTTGACCTCATGAAACAGCCTGAACCATTCCCCCTCCTCATTGCACTCAATGCGGGCTTCACGGTTGCCGGACAGGTATTCCCTGACCTTCGCGGCGGCATCCTCAATAATTCGCTCCTGCTCCCTGAAAAATCTATAACACAAAACAGCCATCACCACTCCCATCACCACTGGCAGACACAACAAAAATGCTGCCAGTTCCGGCTTCAGGGACAGCAACACAATCGTCCCGAACTCAAACGACAAAATACATAAAAGTATATAAAGAAAGAGAAACTTTATTTTGGGGTTTGTCAATATTTTTCGCATGAATGCAATACCTCACTCGGTGTATTTTACTGAATATTTTCATATATGAACATAAAGTTATAAGGCATTAATTGATCAGACAGTATATCATAATAGCCTGCTGAACCACTAATAAATTCTTTTTAAATTCATACCCCACAAAATAATCTGACTGTATTACGTCATCCGAAACTTCTTCCCCCCGATAAAATGGCGGACAGGGGTTTAAGACAGCATTTTGATTTGCCATATCCATTACTTCTTTGGTTATCTGACAGTCTCTAAAGTCATTTAATACCTCGGCAGGCAGAGAGTCCGTACATATAATATCTTTTCCTTTGACTGCTGCTCTTATATCATGATATACCTGTACATCCTCCATCTCATAACCAGCACCACAACACTGTGACAAATCAAATCCCATAACATTAGATGCTTCTTTCCAAGCCAGACCGATATTTCCAGATTTGCCGCAGAACAGATACTTATCACTTACAAAGTTATCTCTAATTTTTGACAGCGAATACATATCTGATAAAATTTCACAAGGATGATTTATATCCGTCATCGCATTGATAACCGAAGTTTTTGAATACTGAGCAATTTTTTCAATCAATTGTATGTCCTTGTGCCGTACAATAACGATATCTGCCCAATTATTTAAATAACCGCAGACATCCCTTAAATCTTCCTTTTTTTCCAATGCATCATCAGGAAATCGTATGGGCTGCCCGCCTAGCAGATATATCCCCTTTTCAAAGGTTACTCGTGTTCTGATGCTTGAAGCCGGAAAATACAGAATAACACTCTTTCCATCAAGGAAACCATTATATTTTCCAGCACTGATTTCGTCTGCAAGATGAAATATTTCGTATACTTCGCTTGATTGCAAATCAGTTAGCCTAATCAAATCTTTCATTTACAACTACCTCTTGCTTTCGTCATTCAATCTCACCATAAACTGCACCGAACAAAACAGCTCATAGCCCGTTCCATCACCCGTCCGCCCTCGTATTCCACTTATACCCCATACCGCGGACAGTCACAATCTTCTTCGGATCGCCGGGATTGTCCTCAATCTTCATGCGCAGCCTGCGGATATAGACAGTCAGCGTCTTGTTGTCAATATACTTCTCATCACAGTCCCACAGACTGCCCAGAATCTGCTCTGAGGAGAGCACAAGATCCGGATATTCCATAAACAGACACAGCAGCCGGTATTCACTTGAGGTCAGCTCAAGCGGCTTTCCGTTCTTATACCCCTCCCCCTTTGTCAGCAACAGCGTAATCCCATTCGAGGTTCGCTCGGTGTCCGGCTGGCTGAAATTGTCCCCCCTGCGGAGCAGCGCATTGATTCGCGCCAGAAATACTGCCAGCTTAAAAGGCTTTGTGATATAGTCATCCGCACCGATATCAAGCCCCATAATAATGTCTGTCTCCTCGTCGGCAGCCGTCAGAAACATGACCGGTACCTTGGAAGTCTCGCGGATCCGCCTGCACAAATCTAATCCTGACCCATCAGGCAGCGACACATCCAGAATCACCAAATCGTATTCCCCACTGCCCCACAGCGTCTCTGCCTCAAGGCATGTGCGGGCTACGTCAACCGCATACCCTTGTTTTCTGACTGCAAATGTCAATCCGTTGATCAGACTCAAATCGTCCTCCACAAAAAATATTCGTTTCATTGCTGTATATCATCCTTCTCTTTTTCTACTGCCAATCAAGCATTCTTTCCCGCAAAAAACAAATACCGCGATTCGTCATCTGCCCTTAAAATCCTGAATTGAACTCCCGCTCCTTTGCGATGACCACAAATCCGTTTTCATTTTCCGCCGGAACAAGTGTCAGACGCACGGTTCCCACATTGCTCGCTCCCTCAAAGTCAATGCTGTACTCCGCGGCCGCATAGATACTGCCTTCCTCCTCATAAACCATGCAGTCGGCAAAATGAAACTGAAAATCCGGAAAATCAGATGTGCCAATATAATAATATCCATCTGCCAAAAAGAACGACGTCTGTCCCTCCTCCATCTCCTCAAATGCGGGCTTCAAATCAGGAAGCTCCTCCCCAAAGACCAGTCTCGCATACGCCTGCGCCTCCTCAAGACGCACTTTCACCACCGGTTCATCAAAGCCCAAATCCGCACGGGGCACTTTGACAATTTCCGCCTCATCCTCCCATAATCCTGTATATGTCAGAAACAAAAAGTCCTTCCAAAACGCCTCATCCTTCTCGTCTGTGCGGTCAAAATCATTGACCGTCTTGCAGATCTTTTCCAGAAACTGCTTTCCAGTATCCGTCAGCTTAAAATCCACGGGGACATCTTTGGTCTCCGGCTGGATTCCCGCATCATGCTCTTTGAGACGCGCCTCCCGCAGCCAGCTGATATCCTCCTCTGACGGTGACTCATAGGCAGCACAGACCTTAAAATGCGACCGCGCCGCATCGCAGACATAGGCAAAACTGATTTTCAGTGTCCATTCTCCCGGCGTGACCGCAATCTGTTCCTGTATGGAAGTATCCTGCATAATCTCATCGTACAACTTCTCGAAATGATAGGCAGCTTTCCCATCCGGCGACAACACATCCACGAGAACCTTTTCCCCATATGGATAAAAGGTTTTCCCAGTTTTTGAAATCAAATCAGCGTACGAGATTTCCAGGTTTACCACATTGTCCTCATGCACATAAAAAGGCCAGTTTCCCCCGTTCACAATCGGACACATCGGCTTTTGAAATGCCGTGTCCACACGAAATATAATCCCCTGCCCGACATCTGCGAGCAGCTCCTCTTTCGTCAGATAATACTCATACAGTTCCTGCGTATAATCCACAAAAGTCTTTGATGCCGATGCCGCAGAAGTATTATTCTCTTGCACCGTATTCTGTAAGGAATCTTGCTGTGCCCTTTTCTCTTCCTGTGCTTCCACAGTCTGCATTTCTGTTTCCTGTGCTGCACTGTTCAGCACCGCATCACCACCGCACCCTGCCACTGAAAACATGCAGGCGCATAACACCCCAAGCAAGTACTGTCTCTTCATATCGGTATCCTCCTATTTAATCAAGCCATTGTCCGCAAACTCCTCGATCGCACCATCTCTTCACAACAGCCGCAGCAACTGAAGATGGTATCAGCCAAGCAATTCCCCGCCGGAATACCGCCTTCATCGTTTTGTACACCGTATTCCCTGTACTGTTGTCCAATTACTTTTCTTTATCAGATTAATTTCTGCCATAACAATAACCGCTTTACCCCAAAGCCACATCCAGTATCATCATCACGACAAATCCAATTGCGACGCCAATCGTCCCGATATTTGTGTGTTCACCCGCCTGCGACTCTGGGATCAGCTCCTCCACCACAACGTAAATCATCGCGCCTGCTGCAAAAGCCAGAAAGTATGGGAGCATTGGCACAATCAGTCCTGCAAGAACAATCGTCAGCACCGCGCCAATCGGCTCCACTAGCCCTGATAACAAGCCGTACACAAACGCCCTTTTCTTGGAGGTACCCTGGCTTTTGAGCGGCATCGAGATGATCGCACCCTCCGGGAAATTCTGTATTGCAATGCCCAGCGCCAGTGTGAACGCTCCTGCCATCGTGATCTGTGTATCTCCTAAAAGTGCGCCCGCAAAGGTCACACCGACTGCCATTCCTTCCGGTATATTGTGCAGTGTCACCGCAAACACCATCATTGTCGTCTTTTTCACCTTGAACTTTATTCCCTCCGGTTTCTCCGTGTCGAGATGCAAATGCGGTATCACGCTGTCCAAAAACAGCAAAAATGCCATTCCTAAAATAAATCCCACCGCCGCCGGCATCCATGCAACTTTTCCCTGCTCTGCCGCCATGTCGATTGCCGGAATCAAAAGCGACCAGACAGAAGCTGCCACCATCACTCCCGCCGCAAATCCCATCAATAACTTTTCTATCTTTTTATTGATCTGGTTTCTCATAAAAAAAACCATAGCCGAGCCAAGCGTTGTGCCGATAAAAGGTATCATTACCCCTGTCGCTACGCTGATATCCATGCTATATTCCCCCTTTTTCTTCA
The DNA here is from genome assembly GCA_947174615.1 of uncultured Lachnospiraceae bacterium. GTDB lineage: Bacteria > Bacillota > Clostridia > Lachnospirales > Lachnospiraceae > COE1. The sequence goes on along the minus strand of CAMWJQ010000117.1, from coordinate 5,121 downwards.
TTATAGTATATGATTCGAGTATTTAAAGGTTATTGGTTAGTTAAAACTAACTCCTTACACTATAGCATATAAGCGCAGATTATGCAACTGCTCTCACTTTCCATTTTAAAACAATTCCTGCCGATATTTCAACGAATCCTTCTCAGTTATCTCCCGCACGACCTTACATGGATTACCCACTGCAAGGGAATTGGGCGGAATATCCCGCGTGACTACGCTTCCGGCACCGATCACACATCCCTCTCCAATCGTTACACCGCCAGTAATTACTACATTACTGGCAATCCAGCAGTTCGGACCAATCGTTACAGGCTTGCCGTATTCATCATCATAAACCGAACCATCTGCCTTAACTTTCATATTCCTCTCCTGCCACCGAAACGGGTGAACAGGTGTCGCAATCGTACAATTAACTCCAAAGTATACATTATCTCCAATATTTACAGGACAAATATCCAGTACCGTAAAATTAAAATTCGCATAGACATTTTCGCCTAATGTCGTGAATATTCCGTAATCAAAATAGATTGGTCCTTGGAGCGCAAGTCCCTTTCCATGATTTGGAACAAGTTCATTCAAAATTTTTGCCCGCTGAAGCACTTCGTCCTCGGTGGTATTATTATATTGCTGTGAAAGCTTATGAGCGTTTACTCTCAGCGCAGTTAAAACTTCGTCGCTTGGATCATATATCTTTCCTGCAAGCATTTTTTCTTTTTCATTCATCATAGTATCCTCTCACAATCCATTATTTTATTAAAGACAAATTCATTGTAGCTATATCTAGTACAGTGAATATTAAGTAATTGGCAGTTTGACTTGCCTATTCTCCTGATAGCGCTACTCCCCAAGCCTCGACGCAGCCACCGCTACGCCTGCGTTTGTGAAGCAGCACTCTCAGAAAAATATTCTGCGCCAAACTATCCAAAACTTAATTTTCACTGTACTAGAGCGTGTTTGAAAAATGCTTTCTGCCAGATGTGCGTCACAGTTTGTGGGAGATTTGTGCCAAATGAAGGAGGCATAGCGGGCTATGTTGACTGAATTTGGCGCAAATATCTCGCAAAGTGGGGCGTGCAGGTGGTAGGAATGATTTTTCAAACACGCTCTAGGTTTCACACGAATCTGCATGAAGCAATATCAAGAATGGTTCCGTAAACCCACAAGTTCACGGAACCTTAAACGCAGTCTCTATTTACAGCATTGAAGCCCTCAGCTCCTGCGCGCTCTTTGCACTCAGATACGCCGGCGCGATATCAAATACGGTCTTACACCCGCTCTGTCCTTCCTGCGCCAGACGGTATGCTGCCCGTGCATATGCTGCAAGCACACTCGCTGTAAATTCGGGGTTTGAATCGAGTTTGAGACGATATTCAATCAAATGTTTGTGTTCTTTCTCCCAGCCTGTCACGCCGCTTCTCAGCACAAAACCGCCATGCGGAATCCCACTGTGGTTTGCAAGCAGCTCCTCCTCGCTGATAAAGTGTACCGTCGTGTCATAGTCGGCAAAATAATTTGGCATCGTCTTGATCGCCTCCTCAACTTTTGCCGCGTCGGCGCCTTCCTCCAAGACAACAAAACACTCCCGTGTATGCTTCTGACGCGTCGTCAGTTCTGGATTGCTGCCAGAGCGCGCTGCTTCCAGTGCGGCTTCAACTGGAATCGTATACTGCTTCGCATTTTTCACACCCTCAATTCGACGAATGGCATCCGAGTGCCCCTGGCTGACACCCTTTCCCCAAAATGTATAGTCCCTGCCCTCCGGCAGGATCGCATTGGCATACAGACGATTTAGTGAGAACATCCCCGGGTCCCAGCCCACCGAGATAATGCCGATATGACCGCTCTCTTTCGCAGCGGCATCCACCTTTTCAAAATGCTCTGGAATGCGCGCGTGGGTGTCAAAACTGTCGATTATGTTGAAATGCCTCACATACTCCGGGCTCTGCGCCGGAAGGTCTGTCGCACTGCCGCCGCAGAGGATCATCACATCAATCTTATCTTTCCAAGCCTCCACCTCCGAAATCCTGCACACCTTCGCAGTGTTCGTCAAAATCGAAACGTTTTCTGGATCTCTGCGCGTGAACACTGCCGCAAGCTCCAGATCGTCATTCTGCTGTACCGCACACTCCACACCGCGCCCCAAATTGCCATATCCTAAAATGCCTATTCTTATACTCATTACCCTCTCCTCTTTCTATTGTTTCCACCCTATCGCCCGCTTTATAGGGCGCTCTATTCAAGGTGGTGAAATTTTCCATTACGACAGCTCCACCTGCTGCATCAACTCCGGCAGCTGGGCAAACTCTTCCAATATATAATCTGGCGCCTTTGGCTCGCCAAACCCATACTTTGCATAGATAAACGGAATCCCTGCCACCCGTGCAGACTCCTCATCGCCCGCAGTGTCACCCACATACACTGCCTTGGTCACACCGTTTCGCTCCATAATAAGCTTATTGTTCTCACCTTTTGGAAGCAGGTTATTCCCCCAACACTCAATATCATCAAAACACTTTTCGAGCTTATGTGCCTTGATAAAGCTCTCGATATACCCCTGCTGGCAGTTGCTCACCACAAAGAGCCGATACGTCTTCTTGAGTTCCAGCAGTGTTTCCTCCAGCTTTGGATAAAGGATCCCGCCATGCTCTGCGAGATAGGCATTCTCTATTGCACAGCACTCGTCCATCAGCGCCTGCTGCTGTCCTGTCGTTGTTCCCGAGAATAACCGCACCGCAATGTCTGTCATCGGAAGCCCAAGACATCCTTCCAGCTCCTCAAACGAAATAGGCTCCTGTCTGTACTCAGGATGATTTGACACTACCTGATTCCACGTCTTGTGTATCCCGTCAAGTGCATTCCACATGGTTCCATCCAAGTCAAATATAATTGCTTCTATATGATTTTCCATATTACTCTCCATACCGCCATTGGCAGCTCAGTGCCTTTTACTGGCTTAAAAGTATTTTTCACATTATAATGCTTCTCGTTTTTAGATGCCTGTTTGCAGTTCCTCGCATTTACATGATTTCTGCACCGGAAGGCATTGCCTTCTCCGGCGTCATCAGCGCAAGGTTTCCATCCGCGTCCTCAGCGCACAGCAGCATTCCCTCTGACAGCACCCCGGCAAGTTTTGCCGGCTTTAGATTCACAAGCGCCATCACTTTCTTGCCAACCATCTCCTCAGGACTGTAAAAAGCCTTGATGCCAGACACAATCTGTTTCACCTGCGAACCGATTTTTACCTGACTGCACAGAAGCTTCTTTGACTTTGGCACTGCCTCACAGGATAAAATCTCGCCTACCTGAAACTGCATCTTGGCAAAATTCTCATAGGTGATTTCTGCTTTTGGTTCAATATCAATACAATTTGTGACATCTGTGTCATTTTCCGGCTCCTGCGCCGTACCTGCCTCTGCCATCTGCCGCTGCGCAAGCACTGCCACCATGGCATCGATCTCCTTCGGGTCAAGCCGCGCAAAGAGAATTTCCGGTGTCTGTGTCACCTTCGTGCCTGACGGATATATACCAAACGTCTTTGTAGATTCAAAATCACGAACCGCACTGTTGAGCTGTTTCATAATCCGCTGTGTCGTCTCTGGCATAAACGGTTCGAGCAGCCCCGCGCCAATCGAAATCCCCTCTACCAGATTATATAGAACTGTCGCAAGCCGCTCCTTCTTAGCCTCGTCTTTTGCAAGCGCCCACGGCTCTGTCTCGTCAATATATTTGTTGCAGCGCCTGAACAGATTGAAAATCTCTGTCAACGCATCTGCGACACGAAGTTCAGCCATCTTTACCTCGACTTTATTATACACGCCTGTGGCAACTGCTTTCAAGTCCGCGTCCATCTCATCTTCAACACCTTTATCTTCGACCACACCGCCAAAGTACTTGTTGCTCATGGAGATGGTTCTGTTTACAAGATTCCCCAGCGTATTTGCAAGGTCTGAGTTTAACCGCTCAACCATCAAATCCCATGTGATCGATCCATCATTCTCATATGGCATCTCATGCAGCACGAAATACCGAACCGCATCCACGCCAAACAGCTCCACAAGATCATCCGCATACATGATATTGCCCTTTGACTTGCTCATCTTATCATTGTTCTGCAAAAGCCAGGGATGCCCAAACACCTGATGCGGAAGCTCCTCGCCAAGCGCCATCAGGAAAATCGGCCAGTAAATCGTATGAAAACGGATAATATCCTTTCCAATCAGATGCAGATCCGCGGGCCATAGCTTCCGATACTGTTCGGTGCTGTTTCCGTCCGCGTCATAGCCAATGCCCGTAATATAGTTCGTGAGCGCATCGAGCCATACATAGACGACATGCCGATCATCAAAATCCACAGGAATCCCCCATTTAAACGAGGTGCGTGATACACACAAGTCCTGTAAACCAGGAAGCAGGAAATTGTTCATCATCTCGTTTTTGCGGGAGACCGGCTGGATAAACTCTGGATGCTGGTTCATGTGATCGATCAGCCGATCCGCATACTTGCTCATCTTAAAAAAGTATGCCTCCTCCTTCGCCGGCTTAACCTCGCGCCCACAGTCGGGACACTTGCCATCCTTTAGCTGGGATTCCGTCCAAAAGGACTCACACGGTGTACAGTACAATCCTTCATAGGCGCCCTTATAGATATCACCCTTCTCATACAGACGCTTGAAAATCTTCTGCACCTGCTTTTCATGATCTGTGTCTGTCGTGCGGATAAATTTGTCATAGGCAATGTTGAGCAGATCACAGAGCCCTTGGATCGTTCCTGCCACCTTGTCCACAAAAGCCTTGGGCGTCACCCCCGCCTCCGCCGCCTTTATCTCAATCTTCTGTCCATGCTCGTCCGTTCCTGTCTGAAAAAAGACCTCATAGCCCTCCTTTCTCTTGTAGCGGGCTATGCTGTCCGCCAGTACAATTTCATAATTATTTCCGATATGCGGCTTGCCCGAAGTGTAGGCAATCGCTGTTGTGATATAATATTTGCCTTTATTCTGCATTGATTTTCATCGCCTTTCTTCATATTAGAATACTCAATTATCTATAATTTACCATACTCAGCAAACTTTGTAAACGAAAAAAAGAAGGTGAAAAAAAGAACCCCTTGACGGAGTTCTATTT